>NZ_JAELTZ010000018.1:0-87687 GCF_016429115.1 Aquitalea sp. ASV15
GGCCACGGGTGTTGCAGCAGCTTGCGCTCGGCATCGGCATGCAGGGCGACATCGCCATAGCCCAGGCGCTGGCGGTATTCGTCCACAAAATGCCGGGCCAGCGGCAGGATGTCGCCGGGGCGGTCGCGCAGGGCAGGCAGGGCCAGATGGGCCACCCGCAGGCGGTAGAACAGGTCCTCGCGAAAATGTCCGGCAGCCACGGCTTCTTCCAGCCGCACATTGGTGGCGGCAATCACCCGCACATTGATGGGAATGGGTTTGCGCGAGCCCAGTCGCACCACCTCGCGCTCCTGCAGGATGCGCAGCAGCTTTACCTGAATGTTCAGCGGCAAGTCGCCGATTTCATCCAGAAACACCGTGCCGCCATTGGCGGCCTCGAACCAGCCGGGTTTGGCGGCAAAGGCACCGGTAAATGCGCCTTTTTCATGGCCGAACAGTTCGCTTTCCACCAACGATTCGGAAAACGCGCCGCAATTGACCGCGACAAAGGGTTGGTCGGCCCGTTGGCTCAGCGCGTGCACATGACGGGCAATCAGCTCCTTGCCGGTGCCGGTTTCGCCGATGATCAGCACATTGGCGTCGCTGGGGGCAATCAGCTGTATCCGGGAAAGCAGGGCGGTGGATTGCGGGTCCTCGAACACTTGTGCCGTGGCGCGGATGGAGGTAGTCAGGCTTTGCCGGTTCGGCAGGGTGATCAGGGGCATGGCCGGGCCTTGTGCTGGCTCGGCCCTGCGGGCCGATGCGGGTTTCAGGAATAAAACGTCGGTGTCGGATAGTTGCGAATCAAAGCCCATTCCCCTAACTCCTTTAATTTGTAATCAACCGGATCGTGCAAGGTGTGGGTGCGCAAATTACGCCAGTGCCGGTCCAGACGCAGTCCGGCATGGGTGGCGCGCGCGCCGGTAACCTCGAACATCTGACAGGCCAGGTTCAGGCCCATCCGGGTGGCGGCCACCTTGGCCGCGGCAATGTGCATGGCCACTTCGCCACGCTCGTCCTGTGTCAGTGCCTCACCCCGTGCCAGCGCCGCCACCATGCTGTTGCCGGCACGGTCGGTAAGGGCGCGTACGCTTTCCAGACCCACCCAGAACTCGCCGTAATGGCCCAGGATGTAGGGGTCTTCGTGGGTGTGGTCCACCTGTGCCGCCCGCCAGGGGCGCGCCTCGTGCAAGGTGTAGTGCCGGGCTTCCTCGAATGCGCCTTCGGCAATGCCCAGATAGATATTGGTGAGGATCAGCTGCGCCAGCAGTGGCCGCAGGCAGGAGCGTGGCGTGGTGAGCGGGCCGGGCTGGTCCAGCACTTCATTATTTTCAATGCGTACTTTCTCGAAATTCACGCTGCCGCTGTCGGTCTGGCGCTGGCCGATATTGTTCCAGTCCTGCTGCACGCTGATGCCGCTGCGGCCGGTGGGAATGGCCGCCACCACCAATTGCCCGCTGTGCTGCTGACGGGCGGAAACCACCAGCATTTGCGAATCCAGCGCGCCGGAGCAAAAGCTTTTCTGCCCGGAAAACTCGTACCAGCCGTCAAAGCGGCGGCTGATGGTGCGCTCATCCAGCGGGTTGAGGGCATTGCCCCAGAACCAGTTTTGCCGGGTGGTGATTTCATGCCAGGGTTGCCATTGTTCCGGCTGGCCGAACAGCTCCACAGTGGCCAGCATCAGGTGATGAAAGGCAAACACATGGGCCACCGAACTGTCGGCCTTGGCAAATTCGCGCACCACCAGCAGGGTTTGCTGCCAGTTGGCGCCCAGGCCACCCAGCTCGCTGGCAATGGACAGGCCCAGCAGCCCGCTGGCGCGAATGGCATCGCGTTCTGCCTTGGGCGTGCCGCCGGCGTGGTCGCGCTCTGCTGCGGTAGCTGCAAACTGGGCAGCCAGTTGCTGCGCCAGCAGCAGGGCCGAAGCCGGAGTGCTGGCGGTGGGCGAGGGTGCCAGCAGGTGGTGGGGCAGGTTCAAGCGTTCATCCTTTTATA
Source organism: Aquitalea sp. ASV15 (assembly GCF_016429115.1). Taxonomy (NCBI): domain Bacteria; kingdom Pseudomonadati; phylum Pseudomonadota; class Betaproteobacteria; order Neisseriales; family Chromobacteriaceae; genus Aquitalea; species Aquitalea sp. ASV15. Next base: position 1,975 of record NZ_JAELTZ010000018.1, read on the forward strand.
CGGTGTGCTGTGTGGCATATTGATGACAGTTTTAACCGTGCCAATCAGTTGCTGTAAACCAAGGATTTATCAGGAATATATGCACAAATCGAATTAGCCGGGGATGGCGACCAATATCCGTTTTTTGAATGGTGCTGCTGTTGCAGCACCGTGTTTATTGGCTGCTGCGTACGCAGCAGCGCTGATGAATGAATTGCTGCTGCAGCAGCAATATCTGGCCGGATTCAGCATGAATAAGGCTGAATTGCCTGGCATGCAATCTGCTAATGCCTATCTGGCAAAACCGCACCCGGTTTAATTTCAGCCGCAGGTAATCTCATGCTTATTCATTTATTCAGCAGCAAAAATGTTTCATCTGGCCGCCAGCAGCACTGCCAGAGCGGGAGGGGACATGACTAGCCAGCCCCTTGCTCCGGATAGCCCGCTGGCCATTGCCCGCGAACTGGCCAGCCGTTTTGCCCGCACGGCCATTGCGCGTGACCAGCAAGGTGGCACCCCCAAGGCCGAACGCGATGCATTGCGCGACAGCGGCCTGCTTGGCCTGATCATTCCGCGCGAATTTGGCGGACTGGGCGAAAGCTGGAGCACTACCTTGCAGATTGTGCGTGAACTGGCACGGGTGGATAGCTCGGTAGCCCATGTGTTTGCCTTTCAGCACTTGCTGCTGGCCACTGCCCAGTTGTTCGGGCGGCCCGACCAGTGGCAGCCCTGGTTCGAGCAAACCGTGCGTGAGCGCTGGTTCTGGGGTAATGCACTCAACCCGCTGGATACCCGCACGCTGGCCACGCCGGATGGCGACGGTTATCGCTTTCATGGTGACAAGAGCTTCTGCTCCGGCGCTACCGACTCGGACATGCTGCTGGCTTCGGCCTTGCGCGCCGGGCAGGGTGGTTTGCTGATTGCCGTCATCCCCACCGCTCGGGAAGGCGTGCACATTCATCAGGACTGGGACAATATCGGCCAGCGCCAGACCGATAGCGGCTCTGCCCGTTTCGAGCAGGTGCGGGTGAGGGCGGATGAATTGCTGCTGCAACCCGGCCCGCTATCCACGCCACGCGCCTGCCTGCGTCCGCTGATTGCCCAGCTGATTCTCACCAATATCTATCTGGGCATTGCCGAAGGTGCGGTGGCCGAAGCCCGGCGCTACACGCTGGAGCAGCGCCGCCTGTGGCCCGCATCGCTGGCGACAACTGCCAGCAAGGACCCTTACACCCTGCTGCATTACGGCGAATTTCAGGCCGTACTGGAAGGTGCGCGTGTGCTGGCCGACCACGCGGGTCGCCAGCTGGATGAAGCCTGGCAGCGGGGCGAGGCGCTGGATGAGGCAGGCCGCGGCCAGCTGGCCTTGCAAATTGCCGCCGCCAAGGTGCATGCCAGCCGCAGCGGGCTGGATCTGACCAGCCGCATTTTCGACGTAACCGGCGCACGCGCCACCAGCGCTGCGTTGCGGCTGGACCGCTTCTGGCGCAATTTGCGCGTGCACAGCCTGCACGACCCGCTGGATTACAAGCTGCAAGAGCTGGGTGACTGGGCACTGAATGGCCAGTACCCGACCCCCTCGTTTTATTCCTGAGACCCAAGATGACCCAGAACCTGCAAGCAGTTGAAGACGATTTTGACAGTGTGGAACAAGCCATTGCCGCCATTGCCGCCGGTGGCTTTGCCGTGGTGGTGGACGATACCGACCGTGAAAACGAAGGCGACCTGATCATCGCTGCCGAGAAAATCACCGCAGCGCAGATGGCCTTCCTGGTGCACTACAGCAGTGGCGTGGTGTGCGTGGCGCTGACCGGCGAGCGGCTGGACCAGCTGCAACTGCCGCTGATGGTGAGCAGCAATAATGAATCGCAGCGCACCGCATTCACCGTGACCGTGGACTATCTGCACGGCACCAGTACCGGCATCAGCGCGGCCGACCGCGCCGCCACGTTGCGGGCATTGGCGGACAGCCGCATTCCGGCCAGCGACTTTGCCCGGCCGGGGCATATTTTCCCCTTGCGCTATGCGCCGGGCGGGGTGCTGGCGCGTCCGGGTCATACCGAGGCGGCACTGGATCTGTCGCGGCTGGCCGGACTGGCCCCGGCAGGGGTGCTGTGCGAAATCGTCAATGACGATGGCAGCATGGCGCGCCGCCCGGAATTGCTGCACTTTGCCCGTCAGCATGGCCTGCCCATCATCACCATTGCCGACCTGATTGCTTATCGCGAGCGAACCGAAATGGCGGCGCTGGCCGCCGCTGTGCCTGAGGGCGTGCCAGCCTGATCCGGTCTGGCCGGTATGCTTTATCACACCCGCTACGGCGGGTGTTTTTGTTTTGATGCCGCGCCGCTGATGCGGCTCTGCCCCTGCATCGGGCTGCCATATGACCACAAGGCTTGTGCGCGGTCAGTTTGCTGGCGGCGACGGTGACTGCGATTTTCTCCATCCGCAGCATGCTCTGGCTGCAAGGCTGAGCCAATAACCCTTGCGACAGCAGGAATAAGCAATCCGGTTTTTCTTGGTTGGGAATGTGGACATGGTTTTTTATTATCCATTGCATGCACATGGTTATGTCCTGTCATGACAGGCCGTGTTTTCATTCCCCTTGCTTTGAGAGGCTGCCAGGATGAGCTTTTATCAGGATTACAACGACAAGCTGGCCATTGAGGGCTGGAACACCCGCGAACTGACCCAGTACCAGACCTTCGACCTCAAGCGGCTGTCCCCGGCCCTGGGGGCGGAAATTCTTGGTGTGGACCTCAGCCAGCCACTGCCGCCTGCCCAGCTGGCAGAAATCCGCCAGGCGCTGACCGAACATCTGGTACTCACCTTTCCCGGCCAGGCCATCAATGCCGAGCAACACAAGGCATTTGGCCGTCTGTTTGGCAGCCTGCACCAGCATGTGCTGGGCGACAGCACCCAGCTGACTGCACGCAGTGGCGATGCGGAAATCCTGGGCTGGAAAACCGGCCGCACCACCCGTTACACCGCAGGCGATGCCTGGCATAACGATGTTTCTTGCGACCCGCATCCGATCTGGGCGTCCTTGCTGCGCGTCACCCGCCTGCCGGAAGTCGGCGGTGGTGATACCGCTTTTGCCAACCTTTATCTGGCTTACGAGTCCTTGTCCGAGCCCATCAAGCAACTGCTGCTGGGGCTGACTGCGGTACATGACGGGCGGGAGGGATGGAGTAATGGCTATGGCGCCGAACCCAAGCCCGGTCAGGTATTCAATGCCAGCGAACACCCGGTGGTGGCAAAACATCCGCTCAGTGGTCGCCCCTTTTTGTTTGTCAATGAAGCGTTTACCTCGCACATCGTGCAGCTGAGCCGTGCCGAAAGCGATGCGCTATTGCAGCTGTTGTATCGCCATATCGAAAAACACCAGTCCTTCCAGGCGCGCATTCACTGGCAAGCGGACATGCTGCTGTTGTGGGACAACTGGGCCACCCAGCACCACGCCATCTGGGATTACTACCCCTTCGAGCGCTGGGGTGAGCGCGTGTCGGCCTATCTGGAGCACGGCCCGCAGCCTGCCGGCACCATCATCAGCCAGCAGTAGTCGGCGCCGTTTGTATCTCCACCAGGGGCAGTCCGCAGGGGCTGCCCCTGTTTCTGTGTAAACCACGCGGCTTATGCAGCTTTGCGCTGGCTTATCCAGCCATGGCTTGATAAGCAACGCAGTTTTCCTTGGTTCACGGCCGCTGTGGCAGTGCTTACAGTAAGCCCATCACGCAATCACACCATAAAGGAAAGCAGCATGACTCTGCGACTTGGCGACCTTGCTCCGGATTTCCGCCAGCAATCCACCATTGGCGAACTGAACTTCCATCAGTGGAAGGGTGACAGCTGGGCCGTGCTGTTTTCCCACCCGGCCGACTACACCCCGGTGTGCACCACCGAACTGGGTGCCACGGCCAAGTTGCAGCAGGAGTTTGCCCGCCGCAATGTCAAGGTGCTGGCGCTGTCGGTAGACCCGGTGGAAGCCCACCATGGCTGGATTGCCGATATCAACGACACCCAGCAGACCAAGGTGAATTTCCCCATCGTGGCGGATGCCGACCGCAAGGTGTCCGAGGCCTACGACCTGATTCACCCCAATGCCAGCAGCACCCATACCGTGCGTTCGCTGTTCATTATCGATCCCGCACACAAGGTGCGGTTGATCATTACCTATCCGGCCAGTACCGGCCGCAATTTTGCCGAAATCCTGCGGGTGATCGACTCCCTGCAACTGACCGACCACCACAGCGTGGCCACGCCAGCCAACTGGCAGCAGGGTGAGGAAGTGGTGATCGTGCCATCGCTGCAGGATGAAGCACTGATCCGTGAAAAGTTTCCCCGGGGCTACCGTGCCGTACGGCCCTATCTGCGCCTGACGCCGCAGCCGGTTTGATGTGTTGTCTGTAGTTCCGTTGTCTCTGTTTCTCCTTCTTGCATGTCTCTTCTTCATGCCGGGTCTGTTGACCCGGCTTTTTTTTGTGCCGGCGCAGATGTGGCTGCAAAACCTGCTGCAAGTGGCGGGCAGGAATCTGCAGGAAAAATCCCCATGGATGGGGATGTGTCAGGATGGTGTTTGCCAGTTGATGCGTTATTTGTTGCCAGGATTTCTGTGATGGCGGTGACATTGGCGGCGTCAAGCTGCAGGGCCTGTTCTGTACCGGTTTTCTGCTCATGGATTAGCGCTGCAGATTTTACGGATGACATCCATGCAAAAGGCCCGCAAACGCGGGCCTTGTCATTGTCCAACGCACAAAACCATCAGGCCTTGCCGCGGCCAATCTGCCAGACATAAGGCGGTTCGGTGCCGTTGATGGCCCAGTCACCGGCAATGCGCGCCTTGTAGATCAGCGGATTGTGTGAAGCCACGGTGCGGGCATTGCGCCAGTGGCGATCCAGCAGCAGTTCGGCACGGGCCGACGATGCACCCAGGGCATTGAACAGCTGGGTGGATGCACGCAATACCAGTTCGGATACCACGATCTGTGCCTTGCCCGATTCCAGCTCGGCGTCGATATTGGCCTCGCGTTCGCGCGCGGCGTCGTTGCCAAAGCGGGCTTCGTAAGCGCGCTGGGCCGGCTGGGCGGCGCGAATGGCGGTGGCTTCGGCGGCATAGGCCAGCGCGGAGATTTCACCCACCACCTGCTGGATTTGCGCATCCTGACTTACGCTAGTGGCATTGCCGGTGCTGAACACGCGCTTTCTGTCGCGCACCTGCTGCGCCACATCGCGTTCCACCGCCTTGCCGATGCCGGCCAGCACCGCCAGCAGTACCAGCTGGTAGAAGGCGGTCTGGTATTTGAAGCGGCTGGCAAAGTCGATCAGGTTTTCCGCTTCCACCGTCACGTTTTCAAACACGGTGCTGCCGCTGCCGGTGGTGCGCTGACCAAAGCCGTCCCAGTCGTCGCTTTGCGTCACGCCGGGGTCGCTGGTGCGGATGGCGGCAATCACGTCCTGGTTGCTGCCATCCACCTGGGCGTAAACGTCGATCCAGTCGGCAAAAATGCTGCCGGTGCTGTAGAACTTGCGGCCATTGAGCAGCAGTTTGTCGCCCTGGCGGCTGACGCGGGTAATGACCTCACCCACGGCGACCTCGCCGATTTCGGTCCAGGCATTCCCGACAATTTCTCCGGCGACAAAACGCTTGAACCAGACTGCGCGTTCCGGGCTTGCCGGGGCGTTCAGGCGGTCTTCGACAAAGGCGAAATGGCCGCGCAGCGCTTGCGGCAGGTTGGAATCGGCGGTGGCCAGTTCCACCAGCAGCTGGAACAGCTGCGGCAGCGAGGCACCGGCACCGCCATATTGCTTGGGCACGCGCACCGCGCCAAAACCGGCCTGTTTCAGCCAGTTGATCGGCTCGTAGGGCAGCTTGCGTTCGCGTTCGCGTTGCAGGGCGGTCTGGGCGATTTCGGCAAAGATGGGGCGAAAGCGCTGGGCCAGGGTTTCGTAGTCGGTGCCGGTGGACAGGTCGTCCGGCAGGGTGTGTTGGCTCATGGTTGTTTCCTGTTTGGCGATTGGGCGAATACCGGCAGTGCTGCACTGCCGCACTGCCGGTGATGGCTTAGTTCCACGGATGGCGCGGCGGCGCGATGTGGTTCAGGTAGTAGTTGCCGATGTGGAAGTATTTCCAGCGCACCGGGTCGTGCAGGGTGTGCACGCGGGCATTGCGCCAGTGGCGGTCCAGGTTGTGGGCAATCAGCGTGGCGCGGGTGCCTGCCAGTTCGAACAGCTTGTTGCTGGCCTCGATGGCAATTTCAGTGGTTAGCACCTTGGCTTCGGCGGTGGCAACGGTGGCCAGTGCCACGCTGCTTTCATCCGGCTGGGCCAGTGCGGCGTCGATCAGGCGGCCAGCCTTTTCCAGCAGCGCCTCGGCAGCATGCAAGCGGATTTCCAGCAGGCCGATGGCGGAGACGGTAAACGGGTCGTCAGCGGCCTTGTCCTTGCCGCTATCCAGCCAGGGGCGGCTTTGCGAACGGATGAACTCGATGGTGTCGGCCAGCGCGGCGCGGGCGATGCCGCCGTCAATGGCGGCCTGGATGATTTGCGACACCGGCCCGGCCACGGTGGGAGTGTCGAAGACGGCAATCGGCAGCACGCGGCTGGCCGGTACCCGTACCTGTTCAATCTTCACGCCGCCGGAGGCAGTGGTGCGCTGGCCAAAGCTGGACCAGTTGTTGATCACGCTCAGCCCCGGCGTGTCGCGGTCGGCAAATACCAGTGCGCCCAGGCCGTCTTCACCCACCGCCACGATGGGCACGATGTGCGCCAGCAGCGCGCCGGTGGTGTAGAACTTCTCGCCATTCACCACGGCGGTATCACCATCGAGGGCATAGCGGGTTTCAAACGCGGCCACGGTCTTGCTGTTGAGTTCGGAGAAGGCATTGCCAAAGCGGTAGCCCTGCAGCACCAGGCCGAACAGTTCCTGCTTTTGTGCCTCGCTGCCATCCAGTGCGATATGCAGGTTGATGGCCAGATGGTTCTGGGTGATCTGGGCGATGCTGGAGTCGGCTTCGGCAATGATCTTGATCACCTCGGCCAGCGTGGCGTAGGACACGCCAGCGCCGCCATAGGCCTTGGGCACATTGATGCCCCACAGCCCGCTTTGCGAGTAGGCGTCCACTTCGGCCAGCGGCAGCAGGCCTTCGCGGTCGCGCAGGGCGGCACCCTGGGCAAAGCGGATGGCCAGCTGACGCGCCACGGCGATGGCTTCGGCATCGTCACGGATGATGTGCGCCGGGGTGGTGGGGCGCGGGCGGGCGGCGAAAGGCTCGGGAGAGTTGACACGAACGGCAGCTTGCTCGCTCAGGGAGGTCGTCATCGCGTTTCCTTGTGTAAGTCCGGATAACCGGGGATGTCACAGGAATGGCAATAAGCGTGCCTGACAAAAAGCGTGGTTTTGCGCCGTTAAACACGGCTTTTTGCTGTAAATCAGCACAACGGTGCTGGCTGGCTGCTGCCAGCGCAGCAGGGTGTTGGCTTAGTTGCGCTCCACCCGCAGCTGGTAGCGGAAGCGGTCGGCACGGTAGCGGATGAAGTCCAGCTCCAGCCCGGCGCCATCGGCACCACGGGTCATGCGTTGCAGCGCCAGCAGAGGTGCTCCTGTGCTGACGTCCAGCAAGCTGGCTTCTTCTGCGCTGGCCAGTGTGGCTTCTATGCTGAGGTCGGCATGGCCCAGCGGCAGGCCGTAGTCGTTTTCCAGAATGTGAAACACATCACGGCTGGCCAGGTCTTCCCGCGCCAGCCGCAAGCCCAGCTCCTGGGTGAAGTAACTGATGTCCAGCGACACCGGCAGATTGTCCAGATAGCGCAGGCGGCGCAGCTCCACCATGGGTGTACCTACCGCCACGCCAAAGGCCAGCGCCACGGTTTCGCTGGCGGGCAGGGTTTGCAGGCTCAGCACCCGGTTGCAGGCGGCGTAGCCCTGACTATGCATGGCCTCGGCAAAGCCTTGCAGCCGGGTAAGGGTCTGCACGGGTTTGCTCTTGGCTACATAGCAGCCTTTGCCGGCAATGCGGAAGATCATGCCTTCCTGTTCCAGCGCGCCCAGCGCATGGCGTACGGTAATGCGGCTGACGCCAAAGCTTTCCATCAGCTGTTTTTCCGATGGCAGTTTGTCGTGCTGGCCATAATGGCCGCTGAGAATCTGGCTGCGCAGGCTTTCGCGGATGCGGGCATGCAGCGCCTGGGGCGTGGCTAATGTGGTCATGAGCGGGCAGGGCTTGATTGGATTGCGCCGAGTATAAGCCCAAATGCCGGGCAAGCTGTCATGACAGGTTATGACTTAAATTGATTTGCTTTGCTGTTTTCCTTGGTTCGTGCAGTGCAGGGCGCTGACTAGAATCGGCCCATCACCTTCATGCCACAGCCGCCAGTCCGGTGCGCTGCGGCGTCATGCAATCTGCCAGCAAAGGAAGCAGCATGAGTCTCGACATTTTCTGGTTTCTGCCGACCTCCGGCGATACCCGTTATCTGGGCCAGTCCGGCTCCGGCCGCGCCGTCAGCAACGAATACCTGCGGCAAATTGCCGTGGCGGCGGACAATCTGGGTTACGACGGCATCCTCATTCCCACTGGCAGCGGCTGCCTGGACCCGTGGGTCACCGCCTCCAGTCTGGTGCCGGTGACCAGCCGGCTGAAGCTGTTGGTGGCACTGCGCACCGCGCTGACCAAGCCCACCGCTGCCGCGCGTATGGCCGCCACGCTGGACCAGGCCAGCAATGGCCGTCTGCTGCTGAATGTGGTGGCGGGGGGCGATTCGGCCGAACTGGCCGCCGACGGCATTTTCCTCGATCACGACCAGCGTTACGAAGAAGCCAGCGAATTCCTGCATATCTGGAAACGCCTGCTGGCAGGCGAAACCGTCAGCTACGCCGGTAAATACCACACGGTGGAAAACGCGCAGAACTTCTTCGAGCCGGTACAGAAACCGGCACCTCCCTTGTACTTTGGCGGCTCGTCCAATGCCGCGCACGACCTGGCGGCCGAGCATGTGGAAGCCTACCTTACCTGGGGCGAGCCCCCGGCCGCCGTGGCCGAGAAGATTGCCGATGTACGCGCCCGCGCCGCCAGACTGGGCCGCACCGTGCGCTTTGGCGTGCGCCTGCATGTGATTGTGCGCGAAACCACCGAGCAAGCCTGGGCGGCGGCCAATGCGCTGATCAGCCATCTGGATGACGAAGTGATTGCCAAGGTGCAGCAGCGTTTTGCTGCAATGGATTCCGAAGGCCAGCGCCGCATGGCCGCGCTGCACGGTGGCAAGCGTGACCAGCTGGAAGTCAGCCCCAATCTGTGGGCCGGTGTCGGCCTGGTACGTGGCGGTGCCGGTACTGCGCTGGTGGGCGATGCACAAACCGTGGCCGCGCGGCTGAAGGAATATGCCGACCTGGGCGTGGACAGCTTTGTCCTGTCCGGCTACCCGCATCTGGAAGAAGCCTACCGCTTTGCCGAACTGGTGTTCCCGCTGTTGCCGGGCAAGCGCTGGGTGTATGGCGACGACCGCGTGCAGACCGGCGGGCCGTTTGATGCCAGCACCGTGGTGCAGAAAACCGTGGCCGAAACGGAGGCGGCATGAAGGTGATCGACATGCGTTGCAGGCCTGCCTTCCTGCACGACTTCTTTGGTGCCTCGCCCGGCACGCAGGCTTACGAAGCCGCGCGCTGGCTCAACCGCCGCGTGGGTTCGCGTGACGACCAGCACTTTGTCTCCTCGCTCACCCAGCAGGGTTTTCTGGATGAAGTGGAAAACGCTGGCCTCAGTCACGCAGTGGTGGTGGGGCGGCATACGCCGGGCCAGCACCTGCCCAACGACACTATCCATCAGATCGTTCATGGCCATGAGCGCCTGCTGGGCATTGCCGGGGTGGACCCGGCCTTGCAGGGCGAACAGGCGGCAGTGGCCGAGGTGGAACGCGCCATCCAGCAACTGGGCCTGGCCGGTATTGATATCGAACCGGGCTTTGGCGTGCCGGCGCGCCAGCCGGACGATGCGGTGTACTACCCCATCTATGAAACCTGCGCCGCGCTGGGCGTGCCTGCATTCCTGATGTCCGGCCCCACCACGCCGGACCCGCGCTTTAACGACCCCGCCGGGGTGGCACGGGTGGCGGCGGATTTCCCGCATTTGCCCATTGTTTGCTACCACGGCTACTGGCCGCGCGTGGCGGAGATTGTCGGCATTGCCTTCCGTCACGAAAACGTGCTGGTGGTGCCGGACATGTACCAGTTCCTGCCCGGCAGCCAGCTGTATATCGAGGCGGCCAACGGCTTCATGGCCGACCAGCTGCTGTTTGGTTCGTCCTATCCCTTCCGCCCCATCGGCCAGTCGATAGACGACCTGCACGGTCTTGGCCTGCGGCCCCATGTGCTGGACAAGGTGTTGTACGGCAATGCCGCCCGCCTGTTCGGCCTGTAAAACCAGAGACTCATACTGCAAACAACAAGGAATCGTGATGCAACACTTCAACCCCACCCGTCGTCGTGTACTGGGCCTGCTGGCTGCTGCCGGCCTTGCGCTGTCTTCGCTGTCTGCCACCGCGCTGGCTGCAGGCAGCGACACGCTGAATATCGGTTATCAGAAATACGGCACGCTGGTGCTGCTGAAAGCGCAGGGCACGCTGGAAAAACGCCTGGCCCCGCTGGGCGTCAAGGTGAAATGGGCGGAATTCCCCGGCGGCCCGCAGCTGCTGGAAGCGCTGAACGTGGGTAGCGTGGACCTGGGCACCACCGGTGAAACCCCGCCCATCTTTGCCCAGGCAGCCGGTGCCGACCTGTTGTATCTGGCCAATGAACCGGCCGCACCGGAAGGCGAGGCCATTGTGGTGGGCAAGGATTCGCCCATCCGCAGTGTGAAGGACCTCAAAGGCAAGCGCGTGGCGCTGAACAAGGGCTCCAATGTGCACTATCTGCTGGTGCGTGCGCTGGAAAAAGCCGGGCTGAAATACGAAGACATCACCCCGGTATTCCTCAACCCGGCTGATGGCCGCGCCGCCTTCCAGCAGGGCAGCGTGGATGCCTGGGTGATCTGGGACCCCTTCCTGGCCGCTGCCGAGAAGCAACTGAATGCCCGCCAGCTGGCGGACGGCAAGGGCATTGTCAACAACACCCAGTTCTACCTGGCACGCAAGCCTTATGTGGCCAGCAATCCCAAAGTCATCAAGGTGGTGCTGGAAGAACTGCAACGGCTGGATGCCTGGGGCAAGAGTCATATCCCGGAAGTTGCGGCCGAGCTGTCCAGCCAGATCGGCCTGGACAAGGACATTGTGCAGGTGGCTGCCAAACGCTCCGGCTATGGCGTGAAGCTGCTGGATGGCAAGGTGGTGGCCGAGCAGCAGCGCATTGCCGACACCTTCTTCAAGCTGAAGCTGATTCCCAAGCCGCTGGTGGTGAAGGATATCGTGTGGGACGGCAAATAAGCTGAAGCCAGACCGGTCTGACAACCGTCTTCATCATGAAAAGCACACCCTATGGGGTGTGCTTTTTTGTATTCGAAACAAGCGGCAGAGGATTGAGATTGATGTTTTTTGCATATCAGCAATCCTGCTTTGTTTTGCATGGTTTTGCCGGTGCTGCCCAGGCAGCAGTCGGTCAGCATGCTGGTGCGGCAGCAGCAGTTGCCAGACAGGTCTAATTTTATGCAAGTAATTGAAATATAAGGAATATAAAGCTGGCACGCTTGCTGCTATGTATCAGGAGAACCCTGATGATGGAGCAAGCCATGAGCCACTCTTTTAATGTTGTTGCCGTCTCCGGCAGCCTGCAGCGCCCCTCGCGCACCCTGGCGCTGGTGCAGGCCGTGCTGGCGGAATTGTCCGGTCATTTGCCAGTTGAGGCCCGCGTGATCGAACTGGGCGAGCTGGCCCCGCACTACGGTGGCGTCACCCGTCCGGCGGATTTGCCGGAATCCGTGCGGGAAGCCATTCAGGCGGTGGAGCAGGCCGACTTGCTGATTGTCGCCAGCCCGGTTTACCGCGCCAGCTACACCGGCCTGTTCAAGCATTTCTTTGACTTTGTGCATCACGAAGCGCTGTTCGACCTGCCGGTGCTGCTGGCCGCCACCGGTGGCAGCGAGCGCCATGCGCTGGTGATCGAACATCAGCTGCGCCCCTTGTTCAGCTTCTTTCAAGCGCAAACCCTGCCGCTGGGTATCTACGCCGCCGAGGCCGACTTTACCGACTACCAGGTCAGCGCTAGCGCCTTGCAGGTACGGATCCGCCTGGCGGTGGAACGTGCCTTGCCGCTGATCAGTCATCGCCAGCCGCTGATTGCCAGCACAGATGCTGTCGCTTCCCCTGTTTGAATCAAGCCCGTCTTGCCCACTTTGAATTGCCTACTTTAACTCGCGGAGAAATCACATGAGCCAAGCACATAACGCCATCAAGTTTGCCTACTGGGTACCCAATGTCAGCGGTGGCCTGGTGGTCAGCAAGATCGAACAGCGCACCAGCTGGGATATCGACTACAACCGCAAGCTGGCGCAAATCGCCGAGAAGGCCGGCTTTGAATACGCGCTGTCGCAAATCCGCTTTACCGCCGGTTATGGCGCGGAATACCAGCACGAGTCGGTTTCCTTCAGCCATGCGCTGTTGGCCGCCACCGAAAAACTGCGTGTGATTGCCGCCATTCTGCCCGGCCCGTGGACCCCGGCGGTGCTGGCCAAGCAGATTGCCACCATCGACCACCTCACCGGTGGCCGCGTGGCAGTGAATATTGTTTCCGGCTGGTTCCAGGGCGAATTCACCGCCATTGGCGAACCGTGGCTGGAGCATGACGAACGCTATCGCCGTTCGGAAGAATTCATCCGCGTGCTCAAGGGCATCTGGACCCAGGACAACTTCAGCTTCAAGGGCGACTTCTACCGCTTCAGCGACTACACCCTGAAGCCGAAACCGCTGCAACAGCCGCACCCGGAAATCTTCCAGGGTGGCAGCTCGCGTGCCGCGCGTGACATGGCTTCACGTGTGTCCGACTGGTACTTCACCAACGGCAATACCGTGGAAGGCATCAAGGCGCAGGTGGACGACATCCGCGCCAAGGCAGCAGTCAACGGCCATCAGGTCAAGATTGGCGTCAACGCCTTCATCATTGCCCGCGATACCGAAGAAGAAGCCCGCGCCGTGTTGGCCGAAATCATCGACAAGGCCGACCCGGAAGCCGTGAACGCTTTTGGCGATGCGGTGAAGCAGGCCGGTCAGGCCAGCCCGGAAGGCGAGGGCAACTGGGCCAAGTCCACCTTTGAAGACCTGGTGCAGTACAACGACGGCTTCAAGACCAATCTGATTGGCACCCCGCAACAGATTGCCGAGCGCATCGTCGCCCTGAAGGCCGTGGGTGTGGACCTGGTGCTGGGCGGCTTCCTGCACTTCCAGGAAGAAGTGGCCTACTTTGGCGAAAAAGTGCTGCCGCTGGTGCGTGAGCTGGAAGCGCGCGCCAAAGAGCACGAAGCCGTAGCCGCCTGACAGGAGCAAGGGTGATGAAGCGACATCAGGAAGCACCGCTGCCCGGCAGCGCCGGCCTGCCAGCCTGGCTGGCATGGCAGGCCGACCAACAGCCGCAGGCCATTGCCTTGCGCCACAAGCGGCTGGGTATCTGGCAGCAATGGCGCTGGGCCGAGCTGCAGCAGCAAGTGGCCGCACTGGCGGCTGGTCTGGCTGCGCAAGGCTTTGCGGCCGGGCACAGCCTGGTGTTGCTCAGTCATCCGCGCCCCGAAGTGCTGTTGCTCAGCCTGGCGGCGCAGTGGCTGGGCGGGGAGGCGGTCGCGCTGGACCCGCAACAGCCGGTGCGTGACTTGCAGGCCATCCTGCTGCATTTACAGCCGCGCTGGCTGCTGGTGGAGGATGCCGAGGCCCTGCACAGCCTGCCGCGTGATTTGCCCAGCCCCGCGCTATTGCTCTACGCCGAAGGGCGTGGCTTGCAGCAGCGGGTAGGGCCGGGCTGGCAGGCGGTTGCGCAGTTGCAGCAAGCAGGCGCGGCCTTGCCTGCGCCCGCCTTGCTGGCCAGTAACAGCGCGGTGGCCTTCCGCTTCTGGCGGGTGGATGGCCGGGGCGAGCTGCAACAGCAGGCCTTGCAGCATGGCCATTTGCTGCAGGCGGGCAGCCAGCTGTTACAGGCCGAGGGCCTGACTGCCAATGAAGACGCCCTGGCCTCGCGTGCCTTTGCCAGTTCCGCCCAGGTGCGCTACCTGCTGGCACCGTGGCTGCAAGCCGGTTTCCGGCTGAATTTCCCGGAAAACCTTGCCACCCGCGACAACGACCGTCGCGAGCTGGGGCCCACCCTGGTGGGCGGTACGCGCGAAACCTACACCCGGCTGGAGCAACTGGCGCGCAGCCGCCTGCCACCCACCGGCAGCTGGCAACGCGCGCTGGTGGACCGGGTGCTGCAACCCGATGCCGGGCGCTTCTGGCGCTGGGCCGGGCATTACAGCGTGATTCGTCCGCTGCGCGATGTGCTGGGCTTTAGCCGCACGCGGGTGCCGTTGCTGCTGGGTGCGCCGCTGGCGGAAAACACCCGCCACTTCTTTGCCGTGCTGGGGGTGGAGGTGCGCAACTGGCCGGATAGCGGTGAATGGCAGCAAAGAGCGCTGCAGCCAGAACCGGAAGGCAGCACGCAGCAATGGCGGCCTTCCGCTACGCCTCCCCTGCAAGCCTGAATCAAGAAATGGAAACAACACTATGTCCCAGACCGTAGCGCCCTTGCTGAGCCTGTCGCACATCTCCCTGAGCTTCAAGGGTGTCAAGGCGGTGACCGACATCGGCTTTGACGTGGCCGAAGGGGAAATCTGCGCCTTGATCGGCCCCAATGGCGCGGGCAAAAGCTCCTTGCTCAATGTCATCAACGGTGTGTATCAGCCGCAGCAAGGGGAAATCCGTTTTGCCGGTCGCGCCCGCCGCGCCATGCAGCCGCACGAGGCTGCGGTGGCAGGCATTGCCCGCACCTTCCAGAACATTGCCTTGTTCAAGGGCATGAGCGTGCTGGACAACATTCTCACCGGCCGCAACCTGGCCAGCCGCAGCAGCTGGCTGGAGCAGGCCTTCCGTGTAGGCCGTGCGGTGGCCGATGAAGAAGCCCAGCGTGCGGTAGCCGAGGAGGTGATTGCCTTTCTGCGCCTGCAAGCCTGGCGGCACATCCCGGTGGGCCAGCTGCCTTATGGCCTGCAAAAGCGGGTGGAGCTGGGGCGGGCGCTCGCGGCCCGGCCACGCCTGCTGTTGCTGGATGAGCCCATGGCCGGGATGAACCGCGAGGAAAAGCGCGAGATGAGCCAGTTCATCCGCGAGGTCAACCAGGTGTTCGGCACCACCATCGTGCTGATCGAGCACGACATCGGCGTGGTGATGGAACTGTCCGACCACGTGGTGGTGCTGGACTACGGCCGCAAGATCGGCGATGGCGAGCCCGAAGCCGTGCGTGCGCTGCCCGAGGTGATTGCCGCGTATCTGGGCCAGCAACGCCACTAAAGCCTGTTTTCTGATCCGTATCCACCTTGTTCCCGGCGGGATTTTCGCGCGGGGCGGGGACCTGTAAGGGGGCTGTCTGATGTCGTTTTTCATGGAAGTACTGCTCGGCGGCTTGCTGGCCGGGGTGATGTACTCGCTGGTGGCCATCGGTTTCGTGCTGATTTACAAGGCCAGCGGGGTCTTCAATTTTGCCCAAGGCTCGATGGTGCTGTTTGCCGCGCTCACCTTTGTCAGCCTGCTGGAACGCGGCCTGCCGTTCTGGCTGTCTTTTGTCATCAGCCTATTGTCCATGCTGCTGCTGGCGCTGTTGCTGGAGCGGCTGGTGCTGCGCCATCTGGTGAACCGGCCACCCATCACCCTGTTCATGGCCACGCTGGGCCTGAGCTATGTGGTGGAAGGTGTGGCCCAGGCGCTGTGGGGCGCACAGGTGCACGGGCTGGACCTGGGCATCGAGGACACGCCGCTGGAGCTGGGCGGCCTGATGCTGTCGCGCTTCGACCTGTTTGCCGCCGCTAGCGCCGGGCTGTTGGTGCTGCTGCTGTCCTTGCTGTTCAACAAGACCCGCATCGGCCTGTCGCTGCGCGCAGTGGCGGACGACCAGCTGGCCGCGCTGGCAGTGGGCATCCGCCTGCAACGCATGTGGGTGCTGGTATGGGCGGTGGCCGGGCTGGTGGGACTGGTGGCCGGACTGTTATGGGGCGCGCGGCTTGGGGTGCAGTTTTCCCTGTCGCTGATCGTGCTCAAGGCCTTGCCGGTGCTGATTATCGGCGGCTTTACCTCGATAGGCGGCGCCATTGTCGGCGGGCTGATTGTGGGGGCCAGCGAAAAACTGGCGGAAGTGTATCTGGGGCCGCTGCTCAGCGGTGGCATTGAAAACTGGTTTCCCTATGTGCTGGCGCTGCTGTTCCTGCTGCTGCGTCCGGCAGGCTTGTTTGGCGAACGCGCCATTGAACGGGTGTAAGGAGAATACGCATGTTTTATCAGGAATCCGGGCAATTCAGCACCCGCTACCGGCAGGATGGCCGCGCACTGCGGCTATGGCAGCAGCGTGCCGCGCTGTGGGTCTTGCTGCTGCTGGCCTTCGGCCTGTTGCCCTTCATTGGCAACGACTACTGGTTCAGCGCCATTCTGATTCCGTTTCTGGTGTTGTCGCTGGCCGGGCTGGGGCTGAACCTGCTTACCGGCTATGCCGGCCAGCTGTCGCTGGGTTCGGCCGCCTTCATGGCGGTGGGGGCGTTTGCCAGTTACAAGCTGCAATTCCTGCTGCCGGGCCTGCCGCTCTTGCTCAGCTTTGTCGCCGGTGGCGTGGTGGCCGCGGCAGTGGGGGTGGTGTTCGGCCTGCCCAGCCTGCGCATCAAGGGCTTTTATCTGCTGGTGTCCACGCTGGCGGCACAGTTCTTTGTCGAGTGGCTGCTCACCAAGTTTGCCTGGTTCTCCAACGGTAACGAATCCGGCGTCATCACCGCGCCGCCGCTGCTGGTGGCCGGTCACGATTTTGGCAGCCCGGCCGGACGTTATCTGCTCACCCTCAGCGTGGTGCTGCCGCTGTTTGTGCTGGCGGCCAATCTGGTACGCAGCAGCCTGGGCCGCAACTGGATGGCGGTGCGCGACATGGATACTGCCGCCGCTGTCATCGGCATCCCCATCCTGCGCACCAAACTGCTGGCCTTTGCCATCAGCTCTTTCATCCTGGGGGTGGCCGGTTCGCTGTGGGCGTTTACCTATCTGGGCACGGTGGAGCCGCACGGCTTTGATCTCAGCCGGTCGTTTCAGGTGCTGTTCATCATCATCCTGGGCGGCATGGGCAGCATTCTGGGCAATTTCCTGGGCGCGGCCTTCATCGTGCTGCTGCCCATCGTGCTGTCCATCCTGTCCGGCAGCTTGCTCAGCGGCGTGCTGCCTGCCGGGCAGCTGGAGAACCTGCAAAAAATCATCTTCGGCGTGCTGATCATCCTGTTCCTGATCAAGGAGCCGGACGGCCTGGCGCGGCTGTGGCAAGGCTGGCGCGCCCGCGCCCGGCTGTGGCCACTGCGTTTCTGAGCGTTTTTGTCTTGTTGTTTCCGTTAGCAGTTTCGTCTACTGAACCAGGGAGTTTACCCATAATGAAAAATCATCTGCACACACTGAAAGGGGCGGTCGTACTGGCCTTGGGCCTGGCGGCAGCATCGGCCACGGCACAGGCGGGCGGCGAGCAGTATTTCCCGCTGCAAAGCTACCGCGTGGGGCCGTATGCGGCTGGCGGCACCGGCTTTTTCGGTGGCTTTATCGATTACCTGCAGTACGTGAATATCAAGGAAGGCGGCGTCAACGGCGTCAAGCTGACTTGGAGCGAGTGCGAAACCGAATACGTGGTGGAAAAAGGGGTGGAGTGCTACGAGCGCCTGAAAAAAGGCCTGAACGGTGCACCGGCTGCTGCTACCAACCCGCTGTCGGTAGGCATTGCCTATGCCACGCTGGAGCGCTCCACCGCCGACAAGCTGCCGCTGATCACCATCAACCACGGCCGTACCGACTCCACCGACGGCAGCGTGTTTCCCTATGTGTTCCCGCTGCAGCTGAACCCGTATTCCGAGGTGTCGGCCATCATCAACTACATCGGCCAGAAATCCGGTGGCCTTGCCAAGCTGAAGGGCAAGAAGATTGCCGTGCTCTACCACGGTTCGCCCTATGGCAAGGAAACCAACCCCATCCTGGAGCTGCTGTCGAAGAAATACGGCTTCCAGCTGGTGTCGCTGGAAGTGCCGCATCCGGGTAACGAGCAGCAGTCGCAGTGGCTGACCATCCGCCAGCAAAAACCGGACTGGGTAATCCTGCGCGGCTGGGGTGTGATGAACCCGGTGGCACTGAAAACCGCGCAGAAAACCGGTTATCCGGCAGACCACATCATCGGCAATATCTGGAGTAATTCGGAAGAAGACGCCGCCCCGGCCGGTGCCGCTGCCAAGGGTTTCATCTCCATCACCACCCACCCGTCCGGCACCCAGTTCCCGGTGTTGCAAGGCATCAAGAAAACCGTGCTGGATGCCGGCAAGGGCAATCTGGCCGATGCCAAGCGCTTTGGCACGGTGTATTACAACCTGGGCGTGGTGAACGGCATCCTGAACGTGGAAGCCGTGCGCCTGGCGCAGGCCAAGTTCGGCAAGAAACCGCTGACCGGCGAGCAGGTGCGCTGGGGCTTCGAGCACCTGCACTTTGACGACAAGCGGCTGAAGGAAGTGGGCGCACTGGGCCTGTTGCAACCCTTGCAACTGAGTTGCGCCGACCACGAAGGCGGCGGTGCGGTGCGCTTCCAGCAGTGGGACGGCCAGCAGTGGAAGGTGATTTCGCCGTGGGTACAGGCCGACCGCAAGCTGCTGCGCCCCATCATCGAGGACTCCTCGCACAAGTACGCCAAGGAAAAGGGCATCACCCCGCGCGATTGCAGCAAGGAATCGTGATGGCCTGAGCCCGTCCACGCCCGGCGCGGCTTGCTGCGCCGGGTTTTTGTCACCCGGTTTTTGACGGATTGCGGAGTTGAATCATGAGCCAGCCCTTACTACAGGTGGAAGGCATTCAGGTGGTGTACAACCAGGCCATTCTGGCCGTGGGCAGTGTTTCCTTGCAGGTGGACAAGGGGCAGATCGTGGCCTTGCTGGGTGCCAATGGGGCAGGCAAGAGCAGCACCCTCAAGGCCATTGCCGGCCTGGTGGCAGCCGAGCGCGGCTGCCTGCAGCAAGGGCGCATTGTCTATGCCGGGCAGGATGTCAGCCACACCGCGCCGCATGAGCTGGTGCAGCGCGGGCTGGTGCAGGTACTGGAAGGACGGCATTGCTTTGCCCACCTGAGTGTGGAAGAAAACCTGCTGACCGGAGCCTTCGTGCGCAAGCCCAGCCGTGCTGCCTTGCAGCAGGATCTGGAACGCATCTACCAGTATTTTCCACGGCTGAAAGAACGCCGCCGCTCGCAAGCGGGCTATACCTCGGGTGGCGAGCAGCAGATGGTGGCCATCGGCCGTGCACTGATGGCTGCACCACGGCTGGTGTTGCTGGATGAGCCATCCATGGGCCTGGCACCGAAAATCGTCGAGGAAATCTTCGAAATACTGCAGGCGCTGAACCGGCAGGAAGGGGTGAGCTTTTTGCTGGCCGAGCAGAACGCCAACCTGGCCTTGCATTACAGCCATCAGGCCTATCTGCTGGAAAACGGCCATGTGGCACTGTCGGGTAGTTCGGCCGAGCTGGCTGCGCGTGAAGACGTACACCAGTTCTATCTGGGTGGCAGTGTAGAGGCAGCCTGAGGGCAGGCTGTCACGGTCACATTCCAGCGCAGCCAGTACCGCTCGTTTTTATTCATCCTGCTTGTCCAGGCGGCACCGGCACGCCGTTGTTCAGGCAGGCACCGCCCTTGTCAGCCGCGCTGACGGCTTGATATTCAAATCAGTTTTTCTTGGTTCGCAATACCATTGGCATGGCATATCGTGAAGCTTCCCGGCACCCGGACGTGCCGTTTTACGGAGTTGTCATGCCAAGCCCTCTTGCCCTGCCTGTCATCGATTTCAGCCTGCTTGATGGCAGCGCCGAACAACGTCAGCAACTGCTGCAACAACTGCGTGGCGCAGCGCGCGATCACGGTTTCTTTTATCTGGTCGGCCATGGTATTGCCACTGACAAGGTGACGGCACTGCGTCAGGCCGCACGCGCATTCTTTGCCCTGCCGGAAGCCGACAAGCTGGCCATCGACATGGAAAACTCGCCGCATTTCCGTGGCTATACCCGTGCCGGTGAAGAACGCACCCGCGGCGCTGCCGACTGGCGCGAACAACTGGATATCGGCGCCGAGCGCCCTCCGCGGCCCGACCTGGCAGAGCAGGGCCCGTGGTGGCGTCTGCAAGGCCCCAATCAATGGCCGACAGCCTTGCCGCAACTCAAGCCGGTGCTGCTGGACTGGCAGCAGGAAACCACCCGTCTTTCCATCCGCCTGTTGCGTGCCTTTGCCGAAGCCCTGCAGCAGCCGGTCGACATTTTCGACGATGCTTTTGTCGAAGCCCCGGTTGAGCATCTGAAAATCATCCGTTATCCGGGCAGCCAGCAAGGCGCAGCCGGGCAGGGCGTGGGGCCGCACAAGGACGGCGGCTTCCTCACCCTGTTGCTGCAAGACGATAGCCAGGACGGCCTGCAAGTGGAAAACGAGCAGGGCTGGATTGATGCGCCGTCATTGCCGGGCAGTTTCATCGTCAATATCGGTGAATCGCTGGAAATGGCATCGGACGGTTATTTGCGGGCCAATGTGCATCGTGTGCTGAGCCCGCCAGAAGGCAAGGACCGCTTGTCCGTGGCCTTTTTCCTCGGCCCGCGGCTGGATGCCACCATTCCGTTGCTGCAATTGCCGGCACCGCTGGCCGCCGAAGCACGCGGCCCGGAGGCCGACCCGGACAACCCGCTGTTTTACCGTATTGGTGACAATTATCTCAAAGGACGGCTGCGCTCCCATCCCAAGGTAGCCGTCCGGCACCATGCCGACCTGCTTTCCCCGCAAGCATTGCAGGCAGCTTCCCTTCCCACCTCCGCAGGAGAATATGCATGAAACGCGCAACCCTCTGGCTGGCACTGTTCGGCCTGGCTACCAGCCTTACCGCCCACGCCGAAGTACTCACCATCGGTGCCGAAGCGGTACCGCATGCCGAGATTCTGGAACATGTGAAACCGGCGCTGGCCAAACAGGGCATTGAGTTGAAAGTGAAAGTGTTCAGCAATGGCCTGCAGGAAAACCTGGCAGTGGCCGGCAAGGAAATCGACGCCAACTACTTCCAGCACCAGCCCTTTCTGGATAGCTTCAACAAGTCCAAGGGCACCCGGCTGGTGAGCGTGGCGGCCATTCACGTAGAGCCGTTCGGCGCGTACTCGCACAAGGTCCGCAAGGTCAGCGAGCTGCCGGACGGTGCCACCATCGCCATTCCCAACGACCCGTCCAATACCGGCCGCGCCTTGCTGCTGCTGCACAAGCAGGGCCTGATCAGCCTGAAGGATCCGGCCAACATCCTGTCCAGCGCGCGTGACATCAGCAGCAACCCGCATCATTTCAAGATCAAGGAACTGGAAGCCGCCACCCTGCCACGGGTGCTGGACCAGGTGGACATTGCGCTGATCAATACCAACTACGCGCTGCAAGGCGGGCTGAAACCCAAGCGTGATGCGCTGTTCAGCGAAGGTAGCCAGTCGCCCTACGCCAATATCATCGTCTCGCGCGAGGACAACCGCAGCAGCCCGGCGCTGAAAAAACTGGTGGCGGCGCTGTCCACCGACGATGTACGCCAGTTCATCGACCAGCGTTATCAGGGTGCGGTGGTGCCGGTGTTCTGACACTGCTCCCTGATGCCAGCCTGGCTCTTCTCGCTTTCTGGACAGAAAGCGAGGCTCCCTTTCAGGGAAAGGGCGGGGGGATAGGGAATAGACGGGAAGGCTGCGGAATCAATCAGTGAGTCGAAAGGCCCGGCTTTGCCGGGTCCGGTACAAGCGCACCAAATCACTTGGTCAGCCGCAAGAAAGGCGTCCCCTCACGGCGGACGCCTTTGTCTTGTTTACCTGCGGTGCCAGGTTTTACCAGTCTTCCGGCAGGCCTTCCTTCAGCGTGGATACATAGCTGGCGGTACGCGGGTTTTGCGGCTGCAAAAACAACTGGCGGCTGCTGCCTTGCTCCACGATGCGGCCATCTTCCAGAAACACCACGGTGTCGGCCAGGGTGGCGGCCAGTCGCAGGTCGTGGGTGGCAATCAGCATGGTCATCTTGTTGGCAGCCAGTTGGCGCAGCACGGCCACCACTTCGCTGGCCAGCTCCGGGTCCAGTGCCGAGGTGGGTTCGTCACACAGCAGCAGGCCGGGGGACTGGGCCAGGGCGCGGGCGATGGCCACCCGTTGCTGCTGGCCGCCGGACAGGGTGCCGGGCCAGGCATCGGCCTTGTGCGCCATGCCCACTTGTTGCAGCAGCTCGCGGGCGCGGGCCTTGGCCTGGGCACGCGGCCACTTCTTCACCACCAGCAAGCCCTCCATCACATTTTCCAGCGCGGTGCGGTGCGGAAACAGCTGGAAGTTCTGGAACACCATGCCGGTTTGCAGGCGCAGGCGATGAATGTCCTGACGGCCCGGCTGGGCATGGCCATGGCCAAACTGCAGGCTGGCATCGTCCAGGGTAATCTGCCCGGCGCTGGGGGTCTCCAGCAGGTTGATGCAGCGCAGCAGGGTGCTCTTGCCACTGCCGGAGGGGCCGATCAGCGCCGTCACCTGGCCAGGTGCCACTTGCAGCGACACGTCCTTCAGCACGTGCTGGCTGCCAAAATGCTTGTCGATATTATGCAGTTGAATCATTTCGTCTCCTGGGCCTGGTGCAGGTGCTGGCCAAAGCGCGCTTCCAGCTTTTGCTGGCCGGCGGACAGCACGGAACTGAACGCGAGGTAGATCAGCGCGGTTTCGGTATACAGGATCAGCGGTTCATAGGTGACCGAGGCAATGCGCTGTGCGGCCTGGAAGATTTCCGGCACGGTCAGCACCGCGGCCAGCGAGGTGTCCTTGATCAGCGAGATGAAGGTATTGGCCAGGGGCGGCACGGCCACGCGGCTGGCCTGCGGCAGGATGGTGCGGCGCATGGCCTGGGCCCAGGTCAGGCCGATGGAATAGGCGGCTTCCCACTGGCCGCGCGGTACCGCCAGCAGGGCGGCGCGGATGACTTCCGAAGTATAGGCACCCACATTCAGCGAAAAGCCGATAACGGCTGCCGGCAGCGGGTCGAATACGATGCCGGCCTTGGGCAGGCCGTAAAAAATCAGGAACAGCTGCACCAGCAAGGGCGTGCCGCGAATCAGCCACACATAAAAGCGGAAGCCGTCTGCCAGCGGCCTGGGGCCATACAGCCGCACCAGCGCGGTGACAAAGCCCAGCGACAAACCACAGGCAAAGGACAGCAGGGTAAGCGGTACGGTGAATACCAGCCCGGCATACAGCAGCGGCGGCAGCGATTCCACCATCAGTTTCAACCATTCAGGCATGTGCCGACTCCATTATTGTTATCGTGTTGTGCAAAAAAACTTGCCCCGTAGGACGGGGCAAGCTGGCAAGTCCGGGGCGGGATGCGCTTAGTGCGACACGTCTTCGCCAAAGTACTTGAAGGAAATTTTCTGATAGCTGCCGTCAGCCTTGATGTCAGCCAGCGCCTTGTTGATGGCGGCCTGCAGCTGCGGGTTGCCCTTGCGGAAAATGATGCCGGAGAAGTCGGCGTCCTTTTCGGTGGCGGCAATGCGCAGTTTGGAGTTGGGCTGGTGCTTCTTGTAATCCAGGAAGGACAGGCTGTCGTTGATGGTGGCATCCACGCGGCCGGAAGCCAGCAGTTCCAGCGAATCGTTAAAGCCTTGTACCGGAACGACTTCTGCACCGAAGGATTGCGCCAGCTTGCCGAAGTTGCTGGTCAGGGTGTTGGCGGACTTCTTGCCCTTGAGGTCGGCAAAGCTCTTGATGGGGCTGTTGCCATTGACGATCAGCGCGGCCTTGGAGGCGATATAGGCGTTGGAGAAGTCGTACTTGGCCTTGCGCGCTTCGGTAATCGACACTTCGTTGGCCACGGCGTCGTAACGGTTGGCATCCAGGCCGGCAATCAGGCCGTCCCATTTGCCTTCGATGAATTCGGCTTTCACGCCCAGCTTGGCGGCTACGGCCTGGGCAATTTCCACATCAAAACCCACCAGCTTGCCGCTGGCATCGTGATAGGTAAACGGGGCGTAAGTGCCTTCAGTACCCACGCGGATGACACCGGCGGATTTGATTTTGGCCAGGTCTTCGGCGGCGGCGAGGCCCGGCAGAACGGTGGCGAGCAGGGCGGCAATGGCAAATCGTTTCACAATGTACTCCTGGCTGTTGTTTTGTTTGTCGTCCCGCCATCCGGCGGTCTGGAAGGACTATAACAAGCCAGGCTTATTTCCAATAAACAAGAATTTACTCATTCATTATCAGAAAATTGAATAATGATTTGCGCCATTACTGACCTCTCCGCATCGTCTTTCTGGTGATGAACTCGGACCAGCCTGCAAGTCAGGGTATGCTATGCCATATGACTGAAATGGCGGGCTGCAGGAAATTGGCGCGCCGGGAAACATTTTTCACTTTTTCATATTGAGTACATAAGGTATGGGCATGGTGTGGTCGGCTTGGCAGGATGGCCCAGTTAGCAATAGGGGAGTATTCAACAAGAAGTTGCAGCGGGCCTGGCACAGGGTTTTCCTGGCGCTGTTGCTGATTGTCGCCGCGATGACGGCACAGGCGGAAACCCTCGCGGAAACCCAGCCCGGTAATGCCCGGCCGCTGGCGTGGCAGATTGACCCGGTCAGTACTGGCCGCCAAAGCGAGGCTGGCGAGGTAAAACTGAACCTGGCCATTCATCTGCCAGCCGACGGGAAAATCAGGCATATCGTGCTTTACCCTTCGCCCAATGGTCAGCCTGCGATAAAAAGTACGGCAGGTGGGCCGCACATAGACCTGAACGGGCCATGGATACGGACAAGCGCAGTTCTTGAGCAAAAAGGCATTGCCGTGGCCTTTGCCGACCCGCCGGACGACGCTGCAGGCCATGCGCTGGAGAACCGGCCATCCTTGTCGCTGCGCCGCGATTTACAGGCCGTGCTGGATTATCTGACGACCAGATATCCGGGCGTCCCGGTCAGCCTTGGCTTGTTTGCCGGCGAGGCCGTGCCGGTGCTGGATGTGGTTTCCCGCCTTGAAGGTGTGCATGGCGTCATCGTGGTCAGTGGCGGTTTTCTCAAGGCCAGAACCAAAGACTGGCATGGCATAAAAACCCCGGTCTTGCTGATTCATGCACCTGGCGCGCAGTGTGATGCCGCCCCTTATCCGGAAGCCCAATACCTGGCCCGGCTCAATGGCTTTGCACTGGTGCAGGCGCGTTATCCGCAAACCGAATTCAAGCCGGGCTGCGGCAAAGGCAGCCAGCATGTGCTTGCGGCACTGGATGATGAGTTTGCCGCCCTGGTGGCCCGCTGGCTGGATGGCGCGGCGGTGGCTGCGTACATAGGTCATGGCGACATGCTGCCAGCCTGGCACGAGGAAATTGTCCACTATGCCGTCCCTGCAGTACTGGGACATGCCGAGCTGGAAATGACGCTGTTGTTTCCGGATGGG
The DNA here is from genome assembly GCF_016429115.1 of Aquitalea sp. ASV15. Lineage (NCBI taxonomy): Bacteria > Pseudomonadati > Pseudomonadota > Betaproteobacteria > Neisseriales > Chromobacteriaceae > Aquitalea > Aquitalea sp. ASV15. The sequence goes on from NZ_JAELTZ010000018.1 coordinate 27,555, forward strand.
ACGGGGCCGTTTCCGCTGCTGGTGTTCAACCATGGCGACATGGATCTGGATAGCCCGCATGTACGGGACAAGCAGCGCTTTCGCGACATGATCGTTGCGCGCGAGTTTCTGTATCACGGCATTGCCGTGGCCTTTCCCTCACGCCAGGGCGTGGGGCTTTCCGAAGGGGGATTGCAGAATCATTTCTCCATCAACGATGCCGCGCCACTCTACAAGGCCAAGGCGCAATCGGCAGATATTGTCCCCGCCATCGACTATCTGAAATCAAGAAAGGAAATCGACCCCGGGCGGATTATCCTGTCCGGGCAGTCTGCCGGTGGGTATTGTGCGATGTATCTGGCCGGCATCAATATTCCGGGCGTGATCGGCGTGGTGAATTTTTCTGGCGGGCGCACCACGAACAAGACGGCCAGCGGCGGGCCGGAATATCGCAACCAGATGATGATTGATGGCTTTGCCGAGGTGAGTAAAACCGCGCACGTACCGGTTTTGCTGATTTTTACCGAAAACGATAGCCGTTATTCCGCCAATACCATCCAATCCTCGCAGGATGCTTTTGTCAGTGCGGGGGGCAAATCCACGTTACTGCTGTTGCCGCCCATTGCCGGCGACGGGCACTTTGTCTTTCACCAGCCGCAGCTATGGCGCGCGGCCTTAAGCAAGTATCTGGGCGACATCGGAATCAGGCCGCTGCCGCAGCAGGAGCGGAGAGTGCAGGCAGATCCTTGAGGAATCTGCCCGTACTCATGATTGCCGTGCTCAGCCAGCCGCTGGCGCTTGCTTATGACTGCGGCAGTGTGGTGGCCGCCTGCCATTCATTGCCATACAGCTCCGGTTCGGCATATTGCTGCAGCCTGGCATAGTGCTGATCGATGTCTTCTTCCAGTAAGCTGGCAAGCAGGCCGGAAGCCAGCCGTTGCGCACCGTCGCTGACTTGCGGAATATCACCGGCGCTGGCGCCCTGCGACAGGGCTGCCGCGTAGTTGAAGCAATGTATCCGCTCCAGTCCCGGCAGGCTGCCGGGCTGTTTTTCCAGAAACTGGTATGGCGAGCCAAGATAAGGCGAACCGGCCAGCTAGCGATCCGGCGCGCCGGGCAGGCTGGGGTAGTGGTCCTGCCACAGCCGCACATGGCCGGCGATGCGGGCATATTCCGGCCGCTGTGCCCAGTCGGTGCAAAAGCCGGTGCAGAAGATGACGAAGTCGGTATTCACTTCGCCCAGATTGCTACTGAGCACCACCTTGTCATCCACCAGTTGGGCGGTTTCCACCTGAATGCCGAAGTGAAAGCTGGCATTGGGGTGCTGGGGCATTCGTAGTACTCCAGTGTTTCTTGAATAGGGAAGGCCAGAAGGCTGGCTGAATTGCTGCACTCTGAACCGGGGATGCCCGACTATGTCACTTCGCGGCCGTTTTGGTACTGATCTTCACTTTTATTGTCATCGCTGATTTGCAGGATTTTTGGCACTGTTTGCGCTTTAATTGCCACGGGCTGCTCAACTCACAGCCGATCTGACACGTCCTTGCCGCCACCTTTCCCTGTGATGGAGGAGGGTGTTTCCATCCAGTTTCTGGTTGTCTTGCTGTGATCTGAAAATAAAAACACCCTGCTTGATGGCAGGGGGCGGTGACGGCAGGCTTTCGCCAAAACCACCATTGGCGCAGGACGGATTGATGGACTGGTTCCTCCTGCTCAGCCGTCAGCCGCTGATGGCGACCAATGCCGGGACGATCCAGTTGCCAGTGCCAGGCCAGGCTGGATTTCCGCTAAGCCCCCCTGGCTGGCCGCCAGTCTGGCTAGTTGCAACTGGCCAAGCGCAGCGGGCTGTGCTGCCCGGTTAGTTGCAGGGCCAATGTAACCGGTCCACCCACTGCCTCCAGTAGCAGGATTTCACCACGGGCCTTGCCCGGCTGCCAGCTGGTACCGCGCCCCAGAATAACATCCTGGCCGCAGTAGCTGATCCAGATGCGCCCCTGCTGTACCTGCAAGGACTGCGGCAGTTGACCGCTCAGACGTATCAGTTCGCCACGCTGCAATATCAGTGTGCTCATCTTGCTGCTCCCTTGCTGTTGATGAACAACAGCTTAGAGGGTGAAGCACGGTCCCCGGTAGCCACACAGTTGCCGATATATCGCCATGACAGTTGCTGTTTTGCGGCAACTGTACTGCCTGTTTTTGTGCGTAACTGTCCGTGGTGAGCTGCCGGCAATCCCTTATCATGGCTGCATGGATACCCAGCCCCTCTACCTGCAACTGGCGGATGATATTGCCGCTCAAATCAGCGCCCGCGTGCTGCGTGCCGGCGAACGTCTGCCTTCCCTGCGCGAGATGAAACTGCGGCGCGGACTCAGCCTGAGCACGGTGCAGCAGGCTTTCCGCCGGCTGGAGGACCTGGGGCTGGTGGAAGCCAGGCCGCAGTCCGGCTACTTTGTCCGCTATCGCAGCGAGCCCGGACATGCGCTGCGACTGGCCGCCCCTACCGAAGTGGCGGTCGATCCGCTGCTGTGGAGCTATGTGGAGGACCAGTCGGAGCAACGCACCGAGCGGATGCAGGGCTTTCGCAGTGCCGTTGCGCCGCATGCCCTGTTGCCGGTTGCCCAGTTGCAGCGCTACACGCTGGATTGCATGCGCCGGCACCCGGACTTGCTGTCCGATTATGGCCGGCCCAGCGGCTATCTGGATTTCAAGCGCCAGATTGCCCGGCTGGCCATGGAGTGGGGTGGCCAGCTACACCCGGAGCAGCTGATTGTGACCCAGGGCACCATCGAGGCGCTCAATCTGGCTCTGCGTGCCCTGACCCAGCCGGGTGATGTCGTGGCGGTGGAGTCGCCGGCCTATTTTTCTCTGCTGTACACGCTCAAGGCGCTGGGCCTGCGCGTGGTGGAAATTCCTACCGACCCGGTCAGCGGTATTTCGGTGGAGGCACTGGAGCTGGCCACGCGTGATGCTGCCATCAAGGCGGTGATTCTGGTTCCCAATTTTTCCAATCCACTCGGCGCGCTGATGCCGGACGCTGCCAAGGAAAAGGTGGCCGACATGCTGGCGGCGCGCGGTATCCCGCTGATCGAGGATGATGTCTACGGCGAGTTCTACTATGGCCGGCAGCGGCCACGCCCCATCAAGGCCTTCGATCGCAGCGGCAATGTGCTGTACTGCGCCTCGCTCACCAAGGATGTGGCACCCGGCCTGCGCATAGGCTGGATAGATCCTGGCCGCTATCGCAGCCAGGTGGAGGTGCAGAAATACCTGAGCACCCATTCCACGCCCACCCTCAATCAGGCGGTGCTGGCGCGTTTTCTTGCAAGCGGTGCCTATCCGCGTCACATGCGGCGCTTGCGCCGTGCCATCGCCAGTCAGATGCAAGGTTTGTTGCAGGGCTTGGCGCAACATTTTCCGGCAGACGTGCAATACACGCCGCCACAGGGTGGTTTTGCCCTGTGGCTGGTGTTCCCGCAGGGCTTCGACAGCCTGGCCCTGCATCAGCAAGCGCGGCAGGAAGGGATAGGCCTGGCACCCGGCCCGCTGTTTTCGCCACGTGGCGACTACCGCCACTGCCTGCGGCTGTCGTGTGCCGAGCCCTGGACCGAGGCCCAGCAGGCCAGGCTGGTACGACTGGGCGAGCTGGTACGCCGGCAATATGCCGACTAAAACTGGCAGGCAGCCGACCCGCCATGGCTGCCAATGCCGCAGACCGCGGGGGCAATCAGCGCATCTGCCTGAATTGGCTGCTGCGGAGGATGACGCAGCCGGTTTTTTGTAATGACTTCCCTGATTGGCTGGATGGGCTGGCTGGCCAGATTAAGCAAGCGGGTCTGCAATGTGCGCTAAACAAACCGGTCGCCCAAATCAGCACGGATTTGATGTGTATCGTAAATGATGACCAGCTTTTCAATCAGGCCTTGCGCATTGAAGTCAAAGACATCGATGCAATCGAAACAGACCTTGCTGCCATCACGCAATACCCAGTCGTAGCGGAAGTAGGCATTGGCGGAGTGCTTGCCTTGCGTGCTGTGGAAAATATCCAGCAAGGTAATGCGGCTGTTGCCGGATGCGTCGGCCAGTTTCGCGTAAAACGGCCTTGGACTGACCCAGCCCAGCAAGGGCGAGTAGATGCGGGCATCGGTGGCAAACAAGGCGACAACACCGTCTACATTGCCCTCTTCCAGTTGTTGCAAGTACTCTTGCAGTTTGCCGGCAAACTGCTTCGCTTCTGCGTCAGACATCGGTTTCACCTGTTTCTCATTGGAAGCCAGACCTTAGCAAGGATGATCGTGAGCGGCATATCGACTAATTCTGAAGAGGGGGATGCAGAGCATGCATACCCCCTGGCCACCTTGACGCGGCCCTTGCCGTCCATGATGGGATTGCAAGCCTTTGTCGCGGTGGCGAAGCTGGGCAGCCTCACCCGTGCCGCCCGGCAACTGTGTCGTACCCAGGGGGCGGTCAGTCGACAGATTCAACAGCTGGAACAGTTTTATCAGCAGCCGCTATTCCAGCGCACACCCAGTGGCATGAGCATGACCCCGTATGGCGAACGCCTGTATGTGGTGGCGAACAAGGCACTGGGGAGCTTGAGCGGTTTCTCCTGCCATTCGCCGCAGCAGCCGGACCGGATCCGGCTGCGTTTGCCTTCCACCTTTGCCTTGCGCTGGTTCCTGCCCCGCCTTGCGGCCATCCAGCGCTGCCTGCCGGCTATCCAGCTGGAAATCAGCACCACGGTGATCGATAAGCCAGAGTTTGGCACCGGTGATTTTGATGCCATGATTGTGCGGGGACATGGGCAATGGCCAGGCTTGAGGTCGGAGCTGCTGTTTGCCGAGCAGCTCACCCCGATGTGCAGTGCCGAGCTGTCGATGGATCTGCCGCAGCCCGCTGAGCTGGCGCAGCAGCGGCTGATCCACGCCAATGGTAGCCAGCAAGAATGGCAAGCCTGGTGGCAAGCCTATGCGACAGGCCCCATGCCGGGGCAGCAGCTGTATTTCGACTCTCTGGACGCTGCGGTGAATGCCGCCACACAGGGTTATGGTATTGCCTTGGCTGACCCGCGATTATTTCAGGATCAGCTGGGGCAGGGCGCCTTGGTCATGCCATTTCCCCAGTGGTGTAGCGGGGAGTATGGCTATTATCTGGTGCACCCTGCGTCAGCTGCCGACCTTTCGCCGCTACGCTTGCTGGCCGCAACCCTGCACTCGCTGCTTTGCAATACCGGTTCGACTACCGGATAGCGGCGGATACCTCTCCGGTGACCATGATGGGCATGCTGGCAACGCCTGCAATATCGCGGGCGAATTCCAGAAAGTAGGCTTCCCCCGCCAGGGTGCGGCCATCACGCGTCTGGCCGTGCATGGCCGGGGCTTCGTAGCTGCCCCCGGACAGCTCGATCAGATCCACGCCCAGCGGATTCAGCCACTGCACCACCTGCCGGGCATCATCCGCACTAAAGCCACCGCGCATGGATTACAGGCTGAATGCCGCTAGAGTCACCCCGCCATCCCTGGCTAGACTGCCGGCGCAGTCTGACGGCGTTGCTGAACCCCGTTGCGCCCGGCATGTTTGGCGGCATAAAGCGCTTTGTCGGTGGCGGCTAAAAATGCTTGTTCGCTGTCGCCGCTCTGCCACTGGGCCAGCCCCAGGCTGACGGTGGCGTGCAGCGCACGGGCGCCATGGGCCAGTGGCGAGCTGGCAATCGTATTGCGGATCGCTTCGCACATGATGAAAGCCTGCTCCATGCTGGTGTCGGGCAGCAGGATGGCAAACTCCTCGCCGCCAATGCGGCATACCAGGTCTTGTGCACGTACCTGGTGTTGCAGCAGCTTGGCAATGTGGCACAGCACCTTGTCGCCGGTGTCGTGGCCGTAGTTGTCATTGATGCGCTTGAAAAAATCGATATCCAGCATGGCCAGGCAGAACGGGTGCTGGTCCAGCTGGTGGCGGAATTGCAATTGCGCCAGCCTGGAATAAAAGGCACGCCTGTTGGCCAGACCGGTCAGCATGTCGGTGCTGGCCATCAGCTGGATGCGGTTGACCAGCGCATCAGAAAAATGTTCGCCAGCCAGCAGGGCGACAAACAGAATGATGGAGCCCGACAGCAGCACCCCCAGATTCAATAGGCTGATCACCGTGGGGCCGAGGGTCTGCACGCTTGGCGTGGCGGGCCACTGCATGAATTGGAAAAAGGAAAACCACCCCAGGCAGATTGCGCAGACGATGGTCATGCCGCGGCGATCGCTGATGGGGACGATGAGTGGCGCAGTCAGGAAAAACAGCAGGAAATAAAAGTGCGAGCCGAACAGTGTGCCCTGTCCGCCAAGAATGCCCGCCAGCACCGTGGTCTGGCAGATAAAGCAGGCTTTCCAATAATGAGGCGGCTGGCCGCAAGCCTGGCGCCAGCGGAACCACGCCACACCGGCGGCGGGGATGGGCATGTCTTGCAGGCAGGATCGGGCCAGCTCGCCATTGCCCAGCACGAGAAACAGCAGGTAGTAAAACAGCACCATCAACAGCACCAGCGCAGGAACTGCATTGGTAATGTATTGCCGCCGCCGCAGTGTGCCGTTCAGTGCGGGATCCACGCCCGCAGTGATCCAGCGCCACGCCAGGGTGAGGGCAATGGGTGGCTTGGGCGTGGTCGTTTGATGGGGTAGGCCCATGGCGGCTCATCCAGATTATTCATCGTCTTTTTATTCAGCATAGCGAAAAACCGGAAAATCACTGTGATTGCTTTGGTGACCTGTCATGGTCCGTATAAAGAGTCCGCCTGCTGCGGTATTGGCCATTGACATGACCCTGCATGGGCAAGCCTTTGCGCCGCGATTCGCCTGCATACAAAAACAGGGTGCATGTTATACTGCGCGTTTTCGCAATGGGATGCGGGCCTGATCGTTGCTGCGCGCGCACAGCAGGGCTTGCACTTGTAGCCGGGGCTTGTGGCCCCATATAGAGCCGAAGCCTCCCAAGGGTTTCACCTGTTTTCCAAAATACGAAATGTTCGCGCAAAGGCCGAACTCGTATTCAGATGACTAGTTAAGGATTGAACATGCAAGTACAACTGGAAACGTTGAGCAATCTTGAGCGCCGCATGAACATCGCTCTGCCGATGGCTGCCATTGATGCCCAAGTCACCGAGCGCCTGAAGCGCGTGGCACGTACTGCCAAGATTCAAGGTTTCCGCCCGGGCAAGGCTCCGCTGAAAATCGTTGAAGCAAACTACGGTGCCCAGGTACGCGAAGAAGTGCTGGGTGAGCAGGTTCAGCAAGGTTTTTACAGTGCAGTCAGCGAACAGAAGCTGCGCGTTGCCGGCTATCCGCGTTTCGAGCCGGTAGCGGCCGAAGGCGATGTCGAGAATTTCAAGTTTGCCGCGACCTTCGAGGTTTACCCGGAAGTCAAGGTTGGCGAACTGGCCGACAAGGAAGTCAAAAAGCCGACCACCCCGGTGACCGATGTCGAAATCGACAAGACCATCGACATCCTGCGCAAGCAGCGTACCCGTTACAACCGTGTTGAGCGCGCTGCCGCCGAAGGCGACCGCGTGATCATCGACTTCAAGGGCAGCATCGATGGCGTGCTGTTCGATGGTGGTTCCTCCGAGAACTTCCCCTTTGTATTGGGCCAGGGCCAGATGCTGGCCGACTTCGAAACCGGCGTGACCGGCATGAAGGAAGGCGAAGTCAAGAACGTGGAAGTCTCCTTCCCGGCTGACTACCATGGCAAGGACGTGGCCGGCAAAACCGCCGTATTCGAAATCACCGTGAAGAATGTTGCCGAAGCGACCCTGCCGGAAGTGAACGAAGAGTTCGCCAAGCAGCTGGGCATTGCCGATGGCGACGTGGAAAAAATGCGCGCCGAAATTCGCAAGAACGTCGAGCGTGAAGTGAAGCGCCGTCTGCAGGCCCGCACCAAGGAAGCCGTAATGCAGACCCTGCTGGATGCCACCGAAATCACCCTGCCCAAGGCACTGGTGCAGCTGGAAATCGGCCGTCTGATCGAGCAGGCACAGCGTGACATGCAGCAACGTGGCATGAATGTCAAAGACATGCCTTTCCCGCCGGAACTGTTTGCCCAGCAAGCAGAACGCCGCGTGGCCCTGGGCCTGATCCTGGCTGAAGTGGTTGACGCCAACAAGCTGGAAGCCAAGCCGGAACAAGTGAAGGCGATGATCGAAGAATTCGCCGACAGCTATGAGCATCCGGAAGAAGTGCTGACCTGGTACTACGCCAGCGCCGACCGTCTGGAAGGCCCGACCTCCATGGTGCTGGAAGACAATGTGGTGGAATTCGTTCTGTCCAAGGCCAAGGTTGAAGTAGAAGAATTGTCCTTTGATGCCCTGATGGGTAGCAACGCCTGATAACGACACAAACGGAGTTGGTCGATGAAATCGATGATTGAACCGCAAGGGCTGGGCCTGGTGCCCATGGTAGTGGAGCAGAGTGGTCGTGGCGAACGTGCCTATGACATCTACTCGCGACTGCTGAAGGAGCGTATCGTGTTCCTGGTAGGGCCCGTCACCGACGAATCGGCCAACCTGGTTGTGGCGCAGATGCTGTTCCTCGAGTCGGAAAATCCGGACAAGGACATCTACTTCTACATCAATTCGCCAGGTGGCTCGATTACGGCGGGCATGTCCATTTACGACACGATGAACTTCATCAAGCCGGACATCTCCACGCTGTGTATCGGTCAGGCAGCCAGCATGGGGGCCTTCCTGCTGTCGGCAGGGACTCCGGGCAAGCGTTTTGCCCTGACCAATAGCCGCGTGATGATTCACCAGCCCCTGCTGTATGGTGGTGGTCTGAGCGGCCAGGTGACCGATATCGAAATCCATGCCCGCGAGCTGGTGAAGGTAAAGGGCAAGATGAACGAGCTGCTGGCCAAGCATTCCGGCCAGACCATGGAACGTCTGCAGGCAGATACCGAGCGCGACAATTTCATGTCCGCCGAAGAAGCCCGCGAGTACGGTCTGATTGATAAAGTGCTGAGCTCCCGCAAGGATGTCACGGCGTAAGCAGTGGAACTAGCTAATGGCTGATAAAAACAGCAACGAAAAACTTCTGTATTGCTCTTTCTGCGGCAAGAGCCAGCATGAAGTCCAGCGTCTGATCGCCGGTCCCCAGGTCTTTATCTGCAATGAATGTGTCGAGCTGTGCAATGACATCATTCGCGAAGAACTGGAAAAGGTGGTTGGCGAAATCGGCGATGCCACGGGCACTGCCACCGCACTGCCCACTCCGCAGGAAATCCGCGCGGATCTGGACCAGTACATCATCGGTCAGGATTTTGCCAAGAAGACGCTGTCCGTTGCCGTGTACAACCACTACAAGCGGCTGTACACCCCGGCGGGCGACAAGGATGAAGTCGAGCTGGCCAAGAGCAACATCCTGCTGGTGGGGCCTACCGGCTCCGGCAAGACCCTGTTGGCACAGTCGCTGGCACGGCTGCTGGATGTGCCTTTTGTGATTGCCGATGCCACCACGCTGACCGAAGCCGGTTATGTGGGGGAAGATGTCGAGCACATCATCCAGAAGCTGCTGCAGAAATGTGACTACGATGTGGAAAAGGCGCAGCGCGGCATTGTCTACATCGATGAAATCGACAAGATTTCGCGCAAGTCGGAGAATCCGTCCATCACGCGTGACGTGTCGGGCGAGGGCGTGCAGCAGGCACTGCTCAAGCTGATCGAAGGTACGGTGGCTTCCATTCCGCCGCAAGGTGGGCGCAAGCACCCCAATCAGGAGTTCATCCAGGTTGACACCACCAATATCCTGTTCATTTGCGGTGGCGCATTTGATGGTCTGGAAAAGATCATCCGTCGTCGCTCGGAAAAGGGCGGTATTGGTTTCGGTGCCGAAGTCAGTTCGCGGGATGACAGCAAGTCGACCTCGGCCCTGTTCAAGGAAGCCGAGCCGGAGGATCTGATCCGCTTCGGCCTGATTCCGGAACTGATCGGCCGTCTGCCGGTGGTGGCCACGCTGGAAGAGCTGGACGAAGAGGCCATGGTCACCATTCTGACCCAGCCGAAGAATGCGCTGATCAAGCAATACCAGCGCCTGTTCCAGATGGAGTCGGTGGAGCTGGAAGTCCGTCCGTCAGCCTTGCGTGTCATCGCCAAGCAGGCGCTGATCCGCAAGACCGGTGCGCGGGGTCTGCGTTCGATTCTCGAACGTGTGCTGCTCGACACCATGTACGAACTGCCGTCCATGGAAAATGTTGAAAAAGTAGTGGTAGATGAAAAGGTTATCGAAAAAGGTGAGAAGCCTTTGTTCATCTATCGCGACAAGGGCGACGAAGTCCAGTCGGCCTGAGCTTTTCGGCTGTGATGGAAAACCGCCCGTCATGGGCGGTTTTTCTTTTGTGTTGTCGCCAAACTGATTTAGTATGGGGTGTTGATTTTCAGCGTGCATGCCCCATCTTTCATGCATTGTTTCACGTACGCAAGGTTAGGTGATATGCCCCAACCCGCAGAACTCCGCGAAGAAACCACATTGCCCTTGCTCCCGCTTCGGGATGTGGTTGTTTTCCCCCATATGGTCATTCCGCTGTTTGTCGGAAGAGCCAAGTCGATCCGTGCACTGGAAAGCGCCATGGATGAAGGCAAGCAGGTGCTGCTGGTCGCCCAGCGCTCGGCTTCCAAGGACGAACCTGAGGCCGATGACCTGTATGGCGTCGGCACCATTGCCTCTGTCCTGCAAATGCTCAAGCTGCCTGACGGCACGGTCAAGGTCCTGGTCGAAGGGCGCCAGCGTGCGCTGATCAGCCAGGTGGCTGAAGATGGTGGCTGCTTTGTCGGCACCATCACGCCGCTGGCCGCGGATGGCGAAGACTCCACCGAGTCCGAAGCCATGCGTCGTGCCCTGCTGGCGCAGTTTGAACAATACGTCAAACTCAACAAGAAGATCCCGCCCGAGGTCATGACCTCGCTGGCCGGTATCGAGCGTGCCGGCCGCATGGCCGACACCATCGTGGCGCATCTGCCGCTCAAGCTGGAACAAAAGCAGGAAGTGCTGGAGATGTTCGACGTGCGCGCGCGTCTGGAACACCTGCTGTCCCAGCTGGAGGGCGAGATCGACATTCTGCAGGTGGAAAAGCGCATCCGCGGCCGCGTCAAGCGCCAGATGGAAAAGAGCCAGCGCGAGTACTACCTGAACGAACAGGTCAAGGCCATCCAGAAAGAGCTGGGTGATATTGATGAAGTCAGCGACCTGGACGAGCTGGAAAAGAAAATACGCCTGGCCGGCATGCCCAAGGAAGCCAAGGACAAGGTCAGTGCCGAGCTGAAAAAGCTCAAGATGATGTCGCCGATGTCGGCGGAAGCCACTGTGGTGCGCAATTACATCGACACCCTGCTCGAGCTGCCCTGGAAGAAGAAAACCAAGATCAACAAGGATGTTGGTAATGCCGAGGCAGTGCTGGATGAGGATCACTTTGGCCTGGAAAAGGTCAAGGAACGCATTCTCGAGTATCTGGCGGTGCAGCAGCGCGTGGACAAGCTCAAGGCGCCGATTCTCTGCCTGGTCGGGCCGCCGGGGGTGGGTAAGACCTCCCTGGGGCAGTCCATCGCCCGTGCTACCAACCGCAAGTTCGTGCGTATGGCACTGGGTGGCGTGCGTGACGAATCGGAAATTCGCGGTCATCGTCGCACCTATATCGGCTCCATGCCCGGCAAGGTCTTGCAGAACATGAGCAAGGTCGGCGTGAAGAATCCGCTGTTCCTGTTGGATGAGGTAGACAAGATGGGGGCCGATTTCCGCGGCGACCCGTCATCCGCCTTGCTGGAAGTGCTGGATCCGGAGCAGAATCACTCCTTTGTCGATCACTATGCCGAGGTAGAGTACGACCTGTCGGATGTCATGTTCGTGGCTACCGCCAATTCGCTGAACATCCCGCATGCCTTGCTGGACCGGATGGAAATCATTCGTCTGGCCGGTTACACCGAAGACGAAAAGGTCAATATTGCCCTGAAATACCTGGTGCCCAAGCAGATCAAGGCGAATGGCGTGCAGGAGGGTGAGCTGGTGCTGCAGGAATCGGCGCTGCGTGACATCGTGCGTTACTACACCCGTGAGGCTGGTGTGCGTAGCCTGGATCGCGAAATTGCCAAGATCTGCCGCAAAGTGGTGACCTCTACCTTGCTGGGCAAGAACAAGGCGGCCAAGGTCACGGTTACTGCCAAGAACCTGGACAAGTACCTGGGTGTGCACCGTTTTGATTACGGCGTGGCCGAGCAGGAAAACCGTATCGGCCAGGTGACCGGGCTGGCGTGGACCGAGGTGGGTGGCGAATTGCTGACCATCGAAGCCGTGTCGCTGCCGGGCAAGGGCAATATCATCCGCACCGGTCAGCTGGGTGAGGTGATGCAGGAGTCGATTACTGCGGCAATGAGTGTGGTGCGCAGTCGTTCGCGCACTTTGGGAATCAAAGCCGATTTCCATGAAAAACATGACATGCACATACACGTGCCGGAGGGTGCGACACCCAAGGATGGACCGAGTGCGGGGATCGCCATGACGACCGCGATAGTTTCCGTTCTGGCGGGAATTCCGGTACGCTCTGACGTTGCCATGACGGGTGAAATCACCCTGCGCGGCGAGGTTCTGCCGATTGGCGGCCTGAAGGAAAAACTGCTTGCTGCGCATCGCGGCGGAATCAAGCATGTGCTTATCCCGCATGGCAATGCCAAGGATCTGGTGGACATTCCCGCCAACATCAAGCAGAAGCTGGAAATTCATCCTGTGAAGTGGATCGACGAGGTGCTGGCTCTGGCGCTGGAACGCCAGCCTGAGCCTTTGCCTGAAGAAGCCAAGCCGGACGAGTTGCACCCTGCGCCGGAAGGTGCGGCCGGTGTATCCGTAATGACGCATTAAAATCAGTATGTTGCAGCAGTAGTGAATTTACCGGGCCGCTAGCGCTTTCCAGCAGGGTTTGCGAAATGGCAATATTCCGCTGGAAGCCGCTTGACACAAGGATTTTAGCCTTGCTATAAAGCAAGCGGTTTTTATCCGAATTACGTAGACCGAAGAACGACGAAAGGGGACTTACGTGAACAAGTCTGAACTGATTGATGCAATCGCCGCTGAAGCCGATATTTCCAAAGCTGCAGCTGCCAAGGCACTGGATGGTATGGTTGCCGCTGTTACCGATGCTCTGAAAAAGGGCGATACCGTGACTTTGGTAGGTTTTGGTACATTCTATGTTGGCGAGCGCGCTGAACGCAGCGGTCGCAACCCGAAGACTGGCGAAACCATCAAGATCCCGGCTGCACGTTCTCCGAAGTTCCGTGCTGGCAAAGCACTGAAAGACGCGCTATAATTTGCAACCTTGTCGTTAGCGATAACGGCGAGGTTTTATAGCGGGCGTTTAGCTCAGTTGGTAGAGCGTCTGCCTTACAAGCAGAATGTCGGCGGTTCGACTCCGTCAACGCCCACCACAGTTTGGAGTGGTAGTTCAGTTGGTTAGAATACCGGCCTGTCACGCCGGGGGTCGCGGGTTCGAGTCCCGTCCACTCCGCCAGAATCTACAGAAAAGGTGAACGTATTCAGTCGTTCACCTTTTTTTTTACCAATGGGGTGGCTTGCGCCGATATCGCCATGTTCGATTTTGTTCAGAATAATAAAATTGCCATTCAAGTCATTCTGGGTGCGGTAGCGCTGACTTTTGTCGGCTTTGGTGTGGGTAGCTACTCCTCAGCCGTGGAAGATCCTTATCTGGCCAAGGTTGGCTCGGCCAAGATCTACAAGCGTGATCTGGACCGGCTTCTGGAAGGGCAGCCCAGCGATGCGGCAACCCGCCAGCAAGCCATGGACGACCTGATCCGCCAGAACCTGCTGCTGGCCGCCGCGCACGATGGCGGAGCCGTGGTCACGCCTGAGCAATTGCGCAAGGTGATTGCCGGCATCACGGAGTTGCAGGAAAACGGCCAGTTCAGTGCGGCGCGCTACAAGGAGTTCCTTGCCGCGCGCAATATGTCGCCTGAGGCTTTTGAAGCCAAGATCAGCCGCGACATCATGTTGCAAAACCAGATCAATAATTTTGCCGGTACCGGCTTTGTTTCGCGCAGCATGGTGGAGCGTCTGGGCAGCCTGATGGCTGAAGAGCGCCAGGTTCGCCTGCTCTTGCTCAAGCCCGCCGATTTTGCCGCCCAGGTGAAGACCGATGACAAGGCGCTGCAGGCATTTTACGATGCCAATGCCAAGCGTTTCCGCAGTGCGGAAGCGGTCAAGCTCGACTACGTCGTGCTATCGCCGCAAGCGGTGGCTGCTGGCCTGGCGGTAAGCGATGCCGAGGTCAAACAGTATTACGAACAGCACAAGGCCGAACTGGCAGGAGAAGAACGCCGCGCCTCGCACATCCTGCTGACTGTTCCCAAGGATGCCAAGCCGGCTGACAAGGCCAAGGTCAAGGCAGAAGCAGAAGCCTTGCTCAAGCAATTGCGTGCCGATCCGTCCAAGTTTGCTGACATTGCCAAGGCCAAGTCACAGGACCCCGGCTCGGCAGCCAATGGTGGCGATCTGGGCTTTTTCGCGCATGGCGTGATGGTGAAGCCGTTTGATGATGTGGTGTTCCGCATGCAGCCGGGCAAGATCAGCGAGGTGGTGGAAACCGAATTCGGCTATCACATCATCAAGCTGGACGAGATCAAGCAGCCTGATTTCGCTGCAGTGAAAAGCGCGGTTGAAGCCAAGCTCAAGCAGCAGAAGGCCGCAGGCCAATTGCGCAGCATGTCGGACAAGCTGGCCGAAGTGGCTTACCAGCAGGCTGACTCGCTCAAGGGTGTGCAGGATGCGCTGAAGCTGGAGATCAAGCATTCCGACTGGTTGTCCCGTGACAAGAAACCTGCCGATCCGGCCCTGGCCAATGCCAAGGTACTGGATGCTGCTTTCAGTGATGATGTACTGAAAAAGAAGCACAACAGCGAACCGGTGGATATCGGTGGCGGCAACCTGCTGGTAGTGCGCGTGGCTGATCATCAGCCGGCACGCCAGCAAACATTGGCCGAAGTTCGTGAGCAGATCAAGGCTGAACTGATTGCGACCGAAGGTGCCAAGCTGGCCGAGAAGCAAGGTCAGGCCTTGCTGGCACAGCTGAAGGCAGGCAAGGCGGTGGATGCGCCCAAGTGGGGTGAGCTGCAGGCTGTTTCGCGTCGTAACCCGGGGGCGCTGCCGACTGCTGATGTGCGGGCAGTATTCGCCGTGGCGGCCAGTCCGCTGCCGGCCTTTGCGGGTAGCAAGCACGACAACGGTGACTATGCCATCTATCAGATTGCCAGCGTTGCTGCTGGAGCCCCGGTGAATGATGCGGAGCGAGCCCAGTTGGCCGCGGCGATGGAACAAATGTCGGCGCGTAATCAGCTTGGTAGCTATCTGGAGACCTTGCGCCAGAAATATCCGATCAAGATGGGTAAGCAACAGCTTAATGATCAGAGCGAGCAGTAATTGGCTTACGAAAAAGCCGACCTTATGGTCGGCTTTTTTTGTTTGTCGCGCTGGTGCCGGACAATAAAAAAGGGCCGTTAGGCCCTTGTTCAGAACTCAAGTCTGCTTAGGCAGCGAAGTTCTTGGCAGCAAAATCCCAGTTCACCAGCTTCCAGAAGCTGTCCAGGTAGTTCGGACGGCTGTTGCGGTAGTCGATGTAGTAGGCGTGCTCCCATACATCACAGGTCAGCAGCGGGGTCTTGTCGGTGGTCAGCGGAGTGGCGGCGTTGCTGGTGGAAACCAGATCCAGCGAGCCGTCGCTGTTCTTGACCAGCCAGGCCCAGCCGGAGCCGAAGGTGCCAATGGCAGTCTGGGTAAAGGCCTTCTTGAACTCTTCAAAGGAACCCCATTTGGCGTTGATGGCATCAGCCAGCGCGCCGGTCGGTTCGCCACCGGCATTGGGTGCCAGGCCGAACCAGTAGAAGTTGTGGTTCCATACCTGAGCGGCGTTATTGAAAATGCCACCGGAAGATTTCTTGACGATTTCTTCCAGCGAAGCGTTTTCGAACTCGCTACCCTTGATCAGGTTGTTCAGGTTGGTGACGTAGGTCTGATGATGCTTGCCGTAGTGATA
The DNA here is from genome assembly GCF_016429115.1 of Aquitalea sp. ASV15. Lineage (NCBI taxonomy): Bacteria > Pseudomonadati > Pseudomonadota > Betaproteobacteria > Neisseriales > Chromobacteriaceae > Aquitalea > Aquitalea sp. ASV15. The sequence continues at coordinate 43,593 of NZ_JAELTZ010000018.1, forward strand.
TTCCAGGGTTTCCTTGGAGATGTGGGGGGCCAGCGCATCCAGTGCGTATGGCAGTTCCGGCAGTTTGTGTTCCATCATGCTCTCCTTGTTGAGAATTGGGCTTGCAGAATTGCGTAAGCCGAATCTAGTGGGATGCGGTATGCCCAAGTGTACTGGAATCGCCTGTTAATCGCCAATAGTTGACTAAATAAGTAAAGTAAGAAAATGAATAAGTCATTTGACGTCATCGTGCTGGGTGCCGGAGCCGCCGGCATGATGTGTGCCGCTGTCGCGGGCCAGAATGGACGGCAGGTTTTGTTGCTGGATCATGCCGAAAAGCTGGCGGAGAAAATCCGCATCTCTGGTGGTGGTCGCTGTAACTTCACCAATAATGCGGCCCGGCCCGAGTGTTATCTATCAGAAAATGCCCATTTTTGCCGCTCGGCATTGGCCCAGTTCGGCCCGCGTGATTTTCTGGCATTGGTGGAAAAGCACGGCATTGCTTACCACGAGAAAAAACTGGGCCAGCTGTTCTGTGATGATTCCAGCCAGCAAATCATCGACATGCTGGATGCAGAATGCACCCAGGGTGGAGTGGAGCGGCGCATGGGCGTGACCGTGAAGACGGTCAGCAGCGGCGCTGCGGGTGGCTTTGTACTGGATACTTCCTTGGGATGCTTTGAGGCAAGGTCGCTGGTAGTGGCCACCGGCGGTTTGTCCATTCCGCAAATTGGTGCTTCGCCACTGGGTTATCGCATTGCCGAACAGTTCGGTCTGCCGGTGACTGGTTTGAGCCCAGCGCTGGTGCCATTGACCTTTCATGTTGACGATGCGGCAGCCTTTGCTCCCCTGGCCGGGGTGTCGCTGGATGTGGAGGTGCGGGCCGGCAAGGGGCGCTTCCGCGAGCAGGTGCTGTTCACCCACAAGGGGCTGTCCGGGCCAGCCATTTTGCAGATTTCTTCCTATTGGGAGCCGGGCATGGAGGTGGTGCTCAATCTGCTGCCTGATTGTGATGCGCTGGCATTTCTGGAGGAGCGGCAGGGCAGTGAGCAACTGCTCAGCAATGCGCTGGCAGAGCTGGGCTGGCCCAAGCGTTTTGCCGAGGCTTGGCTGGCGCGGCAGGGCTGCCTTGTACGGCTGAAGGAGCTGACGCCGAAGAAACGGTTGCAACTGGCCGAACAGCTGCACCACTGGCGTATCAAGCCCAATGGCACCCAGGGTTACAAGAAGGCGGAAGTCACGCGTGGTGGCGTGTCCACCAAGGCCCTGTCCTCCAAGACCATGGAGGCAAGGGAGGTGCCGGGTTTGTATTTTATCGGCGAGGTGGTGGATGTTACCGGCTGGCTGGGTGGGTATAACTTTCAGTGGGCGTGGTCATCCGGCTATGTGGCAGGTAAAAACTGCTAGAATTGCCATCTGATTCCCTGCTGTAGCCTGTAGCACATTTCATTGAGTCTCCATGACCGAACAGTACGAAAATTTTGACGGCGCCATGGCGTCCCTGCGCACCCCGCCGCACTCGACCGAAGCTGAGCAGTCGGTGCTAGGTGGCCTGATGCTGGATAACGGCGCCTTTGACAAGATTGCCGATGTGGTATCGGAAGCCGATTTTTATCGGCATGACCACAAACTGATTTTCAAGCACATTGCCCGTCTGATCGAATTGGGCCGTCCGGCCGATGTGGTGACGGTGTCCGAGGTGCTGGACAAGAATGCCGAGCTGGCCGACATCGGGGGCCTGTCTTATCTGGCCACGCTGGCGCAGAATACGCCGTCGGCCGCCAATATCCGCCGCTACGCCGAGATCGTGCGTGAGCGCTCCATCATGCGCCAGCTGGCGGTGGTTGGGGCGGAGATTGCCGAGTCGGCCTATGCGCCGCAAGGGCGCGATGCGGCCCAGTTGCTGGATGAAGCCGAGGGCAAGGTGTTCCAGATTGCCGAGTCCACCGCCAAGTCCAAGCAGGGCTTTCTGGAAATGCCCGGCCTGCTGAAGGAAGTGGTCGAACGCATCGACATGCTGTACAGCCGTGACAATCCGGACGAAGTAACCGGCATTCCCACCGGTTTTATCGACCTGGATGCCAAGACATCCGGCCTGCAGCCAGGAGATCTGGTGATTGTGGCCGGCCGTCCGTCCATGGGTAAAACCGCCTTCTCCATGAATATCGCCGAGCATGTCGCGGTCGAGTACAAGGCCCCCGTGGCGGTATTCTCCATGGAAATGGGCGGGGCACAGCTGGTGATGCGTATGCTGGGCTCGGTAGGGCGGCTGGATCAGCACGTGCTGCGTACCGGCAAGCTGGGTGACGAGGACTGGCAAAAGCTCACCTACGCGATTGGCAAGCTCTCCGAGGCGCCGATGTATATCGACGAAACCCCGGCATTGACGGCGCTGGAGCTGCGTGCACGGGCGCGGCGTCTGGCACGCCAGCATGGTGGCAAGCTCGGTCTGATCGTGATCGACTATTTGCAGCTGATGTCGGGCTCTGGGCGTGGCGACAACCGTACGGCCGAGCTGGGTGAAATTTCGCGTGGCCTGAAAGGTCTGGCCAAAGAGCTGCAAGTGCCGGTGATCGCGCTGTCGCAGCTGTCGCGGGCGGTGGAGCAGCGTCCCAACAAGCGGCCGATGATGTCCGACCTGCGCGAATCCGGTGCCATCGAGCAGGATGCTGACATCATCATCTTCATGTACCGCGAAGAGTACTACAACCCGGAAAATGCCGAGGTGAAAGGCATGGCCGAGGCAATTATCGGCAAGCATCGTAACGGTCCCACCGGTGCCGTGCGGCTGGCCTTTGTCGGCAAGCATGCCAAGTTTGAAAATGCCGCCACGCTGGGTATCAGTGGCTGGGCGGATAGTGATGGTTAAGCGGAGCGGTGGCAGCGTGCTGTGCCCGCTGCTGTCTGGCCTGCCAGGGAAAGGAAACGCATGAGTTTTTTCGACAAGCATGTTTTTGTCTGCTGCAATCAGCGCGCTGCGGGTGAGGATTGTTGCAATAATCACGGCTCCAGCGAGTTGCTGACCTATATGAAAGACCGGATCAAGGCGCTGGGCCTGGCTGGCGACGGCAAGATCCGTGTCAACAAGGCGGGCTGCTTGGGGCGCTGTGATCAAGGGCCGGTCATGGTGGTCTACCCGCAAGAGACCTGGTACACCTTTGTCGACCGCGAGGATATCGACGAAATCATCGATGAGCATATGGTGGCGGGACGCATTGTGGAAAGGCTGAAAGTCTGATGCTGAAGGCGCAAAACAAGCTGCTCATCGCCGGGCCTGCCGGTGCGCTGGAAACCATCGTGGTGTCGCCGTCAGGCCAGGCCAATGGCATTGCGGTGATCTGCCATCCCAACCCGCTGCAAGGTGGCACCAATACCAACAAGGTGGTGCAAACCGCTGCCAAGGCGCTATCCCAGCTGGGCTACGTCTGCTATTGCCCCAACCTGCGTGGTGTAGGGGCCAGCGAAGGCCAGCATGACCATGGCCTGGGTGAGGTGGATGATGTACTGGCCGTGGTGGCGCATGCGCGGGCGCAGCAGGGTGATTTGCCGCTGGCCTTGGCCGGCTTCTCGTTTGGTGGTTTTGTGGCGGCCAGAGTCCGCGCCGTGATCGAGGCCGACAAGCTGCTGCTGATGGGTGTTGCCGTGGGCAAGTATGCCATTCCCACGCCGGCCGTGCCGAATGACACCCTGGTCATTCATGGTGAGGAGGATGAGGTCATCCCGCTGTCGGCCGTGTTGGACTGGGCTAGGCCGCAGGATTTGCCGGTGCTGGTGTTTCCGGGAGCCGGACATTTCTTTCACGGTAAGCTGATCAAGCTGGCGCAGATGATTCAGCGCTGCTGGTAAGCCGGTTCTGCCGACATGAAAACAGCCAGTCTTTTGACTGGCTGTTTTTGATTAGCGATGCAGATCGCCGGCCGCTTCCGGCTGGTAGGTCACTTCCAGCACCGTCAGCCTGGTCTGGCCTGCCAGTGTGGGCCAGTCTATGCTCTGGCCTTCTGCCAGACCTAGCAGGGCCGCGCCGACCGGGGCCAGTACCGATACGTGGCCAGCAGTGCCATCCGCCTGATTGGGGTAGACCAGCGTCAGCAGTTTTTCTTCGCCGCTTTGTTCGATGCGCACCCGTGCCGTGCTGTTCATGGTGATGATGCCGGCCGGGATGTTTTCCGGCTCTACCACCTCTGCGCGTTCCAGTTCTGCTTCCAGTGCCGCCAGGGTTGCCTTGTCCTGTGCGGGAAGTCGCTCCATCCAGGCGGCCAGCCTTTCATAGTCCAGGCTGGAAACGATAATGGCCGGTTGGGTCGGCATGGTTTTACTCCTTGTTCATCAATAAAAAACACAGGATGACAGAGGTCATCCTGTGCGGGTCGGTTAGCCTTGCTACCGGTTGTTTGCTGAAACTTGGAGTGCTGCCGCGCGATAAAGTTGCCTGACTTAGCCGAGCAGGCTGAGCGCACTGCGCTGCGAGATATTGGCCTGCCCCTGGATGGCCAGCGCAGCCTGGCCAAGTAACTGTTGCTGCACCAGTTGTGCCGTTGCGGCGGCATAGTCGGTATCGCTGATGCGACTGTTGGCGGCCTGCGCATTCAGCGCGGAGTTCTGCAGATTATTGATGGCTGCGGTGAACTGGTTGCTGCTTGCCCCAAGCTGGGTGCGTGAGCTGCTGATGGTATTCAGATCCGTCTGGATATGACTCTGCGCGGCCAAGGCGCTGGCCGGGCTTGAAAGGTCGATGGTGCCGGTGGCATTCAGATTGGCATTGTAGCTGTGCAGACCGCCACTGGCGGGGCTGGCGCTCAGGTCTGTGGTGTTTACGCTGATCTGGTTGCTGCTGTTGCCATCAGGGCCAATCTGGAATTGCAGGGCATTATTACTGCTCAGCAAGGGGGTGCCGTTGTACTGGGTGTTCTGGATGATGGCCGAGTTGCTCTGGGTCAGTTGATCGGCCTGTTGTTGCAAGGATTGACGATTGCTGCTGCTCAGGGCAGCGTCACCGGCCTGAATCGCCAGATCCTGCAATTGCTGGCTATTGTCCTGTAGCTGGCTTAGTGCACCGTCCGCAGTCTGCACCAGGGAAATGCCATCCAGCGCATTGTTGCTGGCCTGGTTGTCTCCGCGTACTTGTGCTTCCAGTGATTGTGACAGGGCGGTATTGGCTGCATTGACGGCGGCACTGCTCAGCTGGGTGCCGGAAGACAGTTCAGCCAGCGTCTGTTCTGTCTTCTTGTGCGATTTGTCCAGTTGAGTCTGTGCATTGAGTGCAGAGAGATTGCTACCGATGGTAAGCATGTCGAGCTCGCTTGAATTGCTGTCGGATCATGCAGTTACTATAGGCCCTGTTGCTGGCCTTAACCAGTATTTACATGAAAAACACCCGCTATCAGCGGGTGTTTACTGTGGTATTGCTAACAAAACTCAGCGGCTGGCTGGTTTGGCCGGGGTGCCGGCTGACTGGGTCAGAACTTCATAGCCGGTTTCGGTCACCAGAATGGTGTGCTCCCATTGTGCAGACAGACTGCGGTCCTTGGTGGCCACGGTCCAGCCGTCGGCCATCATGCGCAGGTGACGCTTGCCCTGATTGATCATGGGCTCGATGGTGAAAATCATGCCAGCTTGCAGTTCCAGTCCGGTGCCCGGGCGACCGTAGTGCAACACCTGCGGTTCTTCGTGGAAGCGTTTGCCAATGCCATGGCCGCAGAATTCCTGCACCACGCTATAGCCGTTGCTTTCCGCGTATTGTTGGACGGCGTAGCCGATATCGCCCAGCGTGGCGCCCGGCTTGACCTTTTCAATACCGCGCCACATGCATTCGTAGGTGATCTTGCACAGGCGACGGGCATGTTCGCTGACTTCGCCGACAAAGAACATGCGGCTGGTGTCGCCGTGGTAGCCATCCTTGATCACGGTGATGTCGATATTCATGATGTCGCCGTTTTTCAGCGGCTTGTCATTGGGGATGCCATGACACACCACGCTGTTGATCGAGGTGCAGATGGACTTGGGGTAGGGGTTGTGGCCATCCGGGGCGTAGTTCAGCGGGGCCGGAATGCAGCCTTGCACATTGACCATGTAGTCATGACACAGCTTGTCGATGGCTTCGGTGGTCACGCCCGGTTTGACAAAGGGGGTGATGTAGTCGAGTACTTCGGAGGCCAGCTTGCCGGCGATACGCATTTTCTCGATATCTGCGGCTGTTTTCAGTTCAACGCTCATTGTGGTGGTCTTGGTGTGTGCGGCAATATTCCATTCTAGCAAATGATGAAAAAACGGGCATCCATGTGGATGCCCGTTTTACAGTTTGTTGCTAAGCGCTGTGCAGCTTAGAACGCAACTTTCAGACCAACACCGAAGGCTTGCGGGTCGTTGCCAGCATTCAACACGCCAGTATTCTTGGTGGTGTCAACAGTGTTGTAGACCGGAGTGTTGGCAAAGTTGGCAGCTTGTGCGCTCTTGTTGGTGATCTTGGTGTAGTAGCCGAACAGCTTGGTGGTCTTGGACAGGTTGTAGTCTGCGCCCAGAGCCCACTGGTGAGCCTTGTAGTTGTCTTCGGTACCAGCGGTAGCCCCCTTCAGGCGGCCCAGCGAGCTGTATTCCAGCTTCAGGGTGGCGGCACCAATGTCCTGGCCAACGGACAGAGTCCAGTCATCTTGCTTCAAGGAGCTTGTGCCAGCCGCAGCTGCATCAAAGCGGCCAAATTCGTAGCCAGCGCCTACAAAGGTACCGGTGTTGAATTTGTAGCTAGCGGCGAGCTTGGTGTAAGTCAGGCTGGCACCGGACCAGGCGCTGGTGCCATAAGCGGAGCTCTTGAATGCGCCGTTAAGGCCGGTGTCATTGGTGCGATCCCAGCCGGCGGCTACTTGCAGGCCACCGTTGGTGTAGTTGGCTGCCAGAGACAGGTGGGAAGCGTTGGTGCTACCGTTGCTGCCACTGGAGGTGCGGCTTTCATCCACACCATAGGAGCCACCAATCTGGAAGCCGGACCAGTTCGGCGAGAAGTAGTGTACCGAGTTCTTCAGACGAGCTTCACCGCGGCTGTAAACCTGGCTGGAGCCGTTGTTTTCAGCGGTGGTATCGCCAAACAGGTTCAGACCGATGTTGGTCATGGACTTGTAAACAGAGTCGTTGTAGCCAACGATCACTTTGCCGGCGCTGGAGTTGTCCAGGCCAACAAAGGAGTTACGGGTAGCGAAGGTAGCAGTTTGGCCAACATCGTTGGTGCCGCCTTGTTCGAAATATTTCAGGCTTTGCTCAACCTGCCATACGGCCTTGGTGCCATTGCCCAGGTCTTCAAAACCCTTGAAGCCGATGCGGGAGTTGTCATCGACGACACGGGTACGGGATTTGTAGTCACCATTGGCAACGCTGGTGCCGGTGGCTTTGGTGGACTCAATGCTGCTGCTGATGAAACCGTAGATGGTTACATCGGCGTGAGCGGCGAACGGAACGGCGAACAGGGTTGCAACCAGTGCGGCTAGGCTTTTCTTTTGCATCATCAGTGCTCCATCAGGGGTTTTGTGTTTCGTTATGCGTACTGGTTGTGGCGAAACTCTATGCTTGAGCCGTCCAGCACATCAGTACTGTCGAAGTTTAACCACAAAATGTGACGCGGATGTTGCAGAAAAGATGCAAAGCTCTGCGGGAAAAAAGCGATGTGTTGTTTTTACGCTAAAAACTTGTTCGGATAAACCTCGTCGATTAGTGTCCGACAATCAACAATGCGCAAGTCATTGTCTTTGGCAAAGTCCATCAGGAACTGAAAAACCTGCGGATCGATCTTTTGCAGCTTTTTGTCGACGGCGACGCAGCGCACGCCTTCCAGCAGCATGGGGCGAACATAGGCGTGGTAGGACAGCTTCTGGTCGCCGCCAAAGGAGGCCAGAATGCCTGCCAGGCGTTCTGCCCAGTCGCTGGGACGGAAAGTGCGACCTTCGGAGGTCAGCCCCTGGATGACTACTTCATATGGATTACAGATCATGGTGATGAACCGGAGTGTGCTTTTAAGGTGTGGTCTCTGTATTTATCTATAGCAAAGACAGTGTTGTTGTTTTGGACTGTCTTTGATGCAGGGCAATAGCGGGTTTACCCGCAATTTTACCCGAAAATCAAATGCGCTTGAATGGCGGTAGCGAGGCAAGTAGTTTTTTTCCGTAACTTTGTTTCAGCAGGCGGTTGTCCAGAATGGTGACGCGACCATAGTCGCGCTCGGTGCGGATCAGTCGGCCCACGGCCTGGATCAGCTTGATGGAGGCCTCCGGCACGGTGAGTTCCACAAAGGGATTGCCGCCACGCTTTTCAATCCAGCGCGACAGGGTCTTGCCCACCGGGTCGTCCGGCATGGCGAAGGGCAGCTTGGCAATGATGACGTGCACGCAGCTTTCACCTGGCAGGTCCAGACCTTCCGAGAAGGAGTCCAGGCCGAAAATCACGCTGGCCTGACCTTGCTGCAGCCTGCTGTGATGGGTTTCCAGCAAGACGGATTTGGGAATTTCCCCCTGGATCAGTAATTGGCTGCGCAGGGTTTCCGGCAGTGCTGCAGCAACATCCTGCATTTGCTTGCGCGAGGAAAACAGCACCAGGGTGCCGACCGCTTCGCCGGTATCGACCAGCTTGGGCAGCCACTCGACGATTTCACGGGTATGGCCTTGCGGGTCTTTCGGGCTGGCCAGCATGGGCGGCAAATAGAGTTCACCCTGCTCGGTGAAATTGAATGGTGAGTCCAGCGCCACGCAACTGACTTGTGGCAGCCACTTGAGCCCGGTTTGCGACAGCAGCAAATCAAAAGCACCCAGCGAACGCAGCGTGGCGGAAGTCAGTACGGCGCCCGCCGCACGACGCCACAGGGTGGCCGCCAGACTGGCGGCGGCACTGACCGGCGAGGCGGAGAACAGATAGTCGCCCTTGCCCTCGGTGCGCCGGGTAATCCATTTGGCGATGGGGGGGGAGGCTTCGTCGGTTTCTTTCTCGAACAAATCCCACACCGCCATCAATTGCTCGGCGCGGCCATTGAGAAAGCCGATGTCAGCTGCCGCCTTGTCAATCTGGGTGGTGTCGCTGCCTTTTTCCTTGCGCGCTTCGGTCAGGGCATCGTTCAGTGCCGCCAGATGCTTGAAGATGGCGCGGGCGGCAAGCGCCATATTGCGGGCGGGTTCTTGCAGGCGTTCCGGCAGCTGACCATCGTCCATCAGCCAGGTGGGTTCCATGTTTTCGCTGCTGGCGCTGAGGGCTTCTTCTCCACTGAGCAGCCATAGCCATTCATTGAGCGTTTCCATGCAAGCGCTGGCGGCATCCATGGCCTGGGTGGTGATTTCCACCTTCCCAGTCAGGGTTTCCACGCGGGCGGCCGTAGGCGCAACCTTGTCCAGCCAGCCCATGGCCTGCGCCAGCGAGTGTTCGGCCGAGAACTGGTTGATGGCTTTTTTGGCCAGATGGTGTGCCTCGTCAATGCAGTAATAGCTGTCTTCCGGCGCCGGCAGGATGACGCCGCCACCCATGGAGACATCGGCCAGCATCAGGTCGTGGTTGGCCACGATGACGTCGACGGTTTCCAGGGTGTCGCGTGCCAGGTAGAACGGACATTCCGGTCGATTGGGGCAGGCGGCTTTCAGGCAGCCGTGGCGGTCGTTGGTGACGCGGCTCCACAGGCTGTCTTCGATGATGTCTTTCCAGGTGTCGCGATCACCATTCCAGCGGCGGTAGTAAAACTCGTCCGCCATGCTGCGCAGGGCTTCGATTTCTCCGGCCTGCGGCTTGCGGTCCCACAGTGCCAGCATGGGGTCGGGTGCCAGCAGTTGCCCCTGGGCGTTTTCTGCGGTGAGGGCGTAGATGCGTTGCGGGCACAGATAACGGCCACGGCCCTTGGCCAGGGCAAAGGTCAGCGGCAGGCCGCTGTTTTCCACCACGAAGGGCAGGTCGCGATTGACCAGTTGCTCCTGCAGGGCGACGGTGGCGCTGGTCACCACCAGCTTCTTGCCGCGCGAGCGCGCCATCACGCCGCCGGCCAGCAGGTAGGCCAGGCTTTTGCCGACACCGGTCGGGCCTTCGATCACGGCGATGCTTTCGCCTTCACGATTGGGGTAGGCATCACCCTGTTTGTCCAGGCTGCGCGACAAGGCATTGGCGATTTCCGCCAGCATGCGGCGCTGGGCCGCGCGTGGTCGGAAGCCGGGCAGGTTGTCGGCAATGGTGCGGTAGTGATCGCGGATGGCGTCTTTTTCAGCATCGTTCAGCATGGCGCGATTGTACCGCAAGCCAGTGCCGTGCTTGCGGCTAAAGCGTCACGATTTTTCGTCTGTGCGCAAATGCTGCTTTGCAAAATGACGCGCTGCTCAGCTTGTGGATACGATAGCCAAAAAACAATTCAGCCAGAGAGCCAGCCAGCATCGCCGCAAATCCGGGGAAACGGATGGTGACAGATTGGCCGTGCCGGCTCTCAACGCGTACGCATGGACAGACAGACAATAAAGTACGCAGCGTTCTACACACAGGAGAAATCAGTTCATGACACCCGTTAGCCGCGTTCTGGTGGTAAGCGATGATGCAAAGTGGCAGGCCGATGTGCTGGCCGGGCTGGGGGCCGTGGCCGTGCGTCTGGAGAATCCCTACGGTTTGACCTTTGTCGGCGCGGCGCGCCTGAAGGAGGCCATGGATGTGATACGCCGCGATGGCGATATCCAGGCCGTGCTGGTGGACAAGCAGTTGCAGGAAAAGGGCATCAGTCAGGCTGCGGTCCAGCTGGCCAACCAGATCAGCGACTTTCGTCCCGAGCTGTCGCTCTATGTATTGCTGGTGGATGACGATGAAAGAGTGCTGGTGGAGAGTCTGGCCAGTCATGCGGTGGATGGTTATTTTTACCGGGACGAAACCGATTACAACGGCTGGTTCCGCATCCTGACTGCCGAACTGGCGGAAAAATCGGCCACGCCGTTTTACGACAAGCTCAAACAGTATGTGCGCATGGCCAAGGATTCCTGGCACACGCCGGGCCATGCCGGTGGCGATTCGCTCAAGGGCAGTCCGTGGGTAGGGGATTTTTACGATTTTGTCGGCGAGAACATGCTGCGTGCTGACTTGTCGGTTTCGGTGCCGATGCTGGATTCGCTGCTGCACCCGACAGGGGTGATTGCCGAGTCGCAAAAACTGGCTGCCAAGGCTTTTGGTGCGCGCAAAACCTATTTCGCCACCAATGGCACCTCCACCTCCAACAAGGTGATTTTCCAGACCTTGCTGGCGCCGGGCGACAAGCTGCTGCTGGATCGCAATTGTCACAAATCAGTCCATCATGGGGTGATTTTGTCCGGTGCCTTGCCGGTGTATCTGGACTCCTCCATCAATCGCCAGTACGGCATTTTCGGGCCGGTCCCCAAGGCCACCATTTTTGCCGCCATCGAGGCCAATCCGGATGCGCGGGTGCTGATCCTGACATCCTGCACCTATGATGGTCTGCGCTACGACCTGGTGCCCATCATCGAGGCCGCGCACGAGAAGGGCATCAAGGTAATCGTGGATGAAGCCTGGTATGGCTTTGCCCGCTTCCATCCGGCATTCCGCCCGACGGCGCTGGAGTCCGGTGCCGACTATGTCACGCAAAGCACGCACAAGATTCTGTCGGCCTTCTCGCAGGCCAGCATGATTCATGTGAATGATCCCGGTTTTGACGAGCATCTGTTCCGGGAAAACTTCAATATGCACACCTCCACCAGCCCGCAATACAACCTGATTGCCAGCCTGGATGTGGCGCGCAAGCAGGCGGTGACCGAAGGCTATCGCTTGCTCGACCGTACCCTGAAACTGGCCGAGGAATTGCGCGACAAGATCAACTCCACCGGCGCTTTCCGCGTACTGGAGCTGGAAGACCTGTTGCCAGAGGATATCCGTGAGGATGGCATCCGGCTGGACCCCACCAAGCTGACCGTCGACATCACCCAGTCCGGCTTTACCACCGACGAGCTGCAACACGCGCTGTTCGAGCGCTATAACATCCAGGTGGAAAAGTCGACCTTCAGCACCATTACCTTGTTGTTGACCATGGGCACCACGCGCAGCAAGGTGTCGCGGCTGTACGATGCACTCTTGCGCCTGGCCAAGGAGAAACGGCCGCCGCGTGCGCTGGGGCGCATGCCGGAAATCCCGCGTTTTTCCCGGCTGGCCTGCCTGCCGCGTGATGCCTTCTATGAGGCAGGCGAACGGCTCCCCTTGCTGGATGATGATGGCCGCCCCAACGCCGAGCTGAATGGCCGGGTGTGCTGCGACCAGATCGTGCCTTACCCGCCCGGCATCCCGGTGCTGGTGCCGGGGCAGCTGATTGACGACAGTATCCTGTCATACCTGGCGCGTCTGCAAAAGACACAAAAGTCCATAGAAACGCATGGATTGGCGGAAGATGGTGGGGAAATGTATGTCAGAGTGCTGAAAGATAGGGAGTTATCGCATTTGCCTGACAGATTGTTGTTCAGCTGAGAGCTTGTCAGAACGGCCAAATTCCGATAAATATAACAATTGTCGCAAATATGTAAATTTTGCATCCGTTTGCTACGGGATTGCGACACCAGTTAACTGACTTGAGACCAGCGTGTAGTAATGTGCCATTGCGCATGAAGACACACACCGTGTTCTATGCGTGATGGCCTTTTTTTTTGGAAATCTTACCCATGAAGCCAGTAGGACATTACCTGCAATTCAGCGACCTGAACCACGAGGAGTATCGCCACATCTTCGAGCGTGCCAAGGTACTGAAGCGACGACACAGCGAAAAACAGCTGTATCAGCCGCTGCTTGGCCGCGTAATGTCCATGATCTTCGAGAAGAATTCCACCCGTACCCGGGTCTCCTTTGAAGCCGGCATGGCCCAGCTGGGTGGCCATGCCATGTTCCTGGACACCAAGACCTCGCAGCTGGGGCGCGGCGAGCCGATCGAAGACACGGCACGGGTGCTGTCGCGGATGAGCGACATCATCATGATCCGCACCTTCGAGCAATCGCTGGTAGAGCGTCTGGCCGCGCATTCCAAGGTGCCGGTCATCAACGGCCTGACCAATGAATACCACCCTTGCCAGATCCTGGCCGACATCTTCACCTTCATCGAGCATCGTGGCTCGATCAAGGGCAAGACCGTGGCCTGGATTGGTGACGGCAACAATGTCTGTCGCACCTGGCTGCAGGCGGCCAAGATTCTTGGTTTCAAGCTGAAGGTGGCCACGCCGGTAGGCTATGAGCTGACCGTGCTGGATGGCGAGCATTATGGTCCCGAACATTTCGAACCCACCCACAGTGCCGTCAAGGCGGTGGAAGGCGCCGACCTGGTGACCACCGACGTGTTCACCAGCATGGGCTACGAGGCAGAGAGTGCTGCCCGTCTGGAAGCATTCGCCAGCTATCAGGTGAATGCCGAGCTGATGAAGCATGCCAAGCCGGATGCATTGTTCATGCACTGCCTGCCGGCCCACCGTGGCGAGGAAGTGACCGCCGAGGTCATCGACGGCCCGCAAAGCGTGGTATGGGACGAGGCGGAAAACCGCATGCATGCCCAGAAAGCCCTGATCGAATATCTGCTGCTTGGTCATCAATACGACTGAAGCTGCAGGACAACCCACTAGATTCGCTGGAAAGAAAACGCATCATGTCTGACATCAAAAAAGTAGTGCTGGCCTACTCCGGTGGCCTGGATACCTCCGTCATCCTGAAATGGCTGCAAGACGTTTATCACTGTGAAGTGGTCACCTTCACCGCCGATATCGGCCAGGGTGAGGAAGTGGAACCGGCCCGCAAGAAAGCCATCGCGCTGGGTATCAAGCCGGAAAACATCTTTATCGAAGACCTGCGCGAAGAATTCGTGCGCGACTACGTTTACCCGATGTTCCGTGCCAACGCCATCTACGAAGGTGAGTACCTGCTGGGTACCTCCATCGCCCGTCCGCTGATCTCCAAGCGCCAGATCGAAATCGCCAACGCCGTGGGCGGCGATGCGGTATCGCACGGTGCCACCGGCAAGGGTAACGACCAGGTGCGTTTCGAGCTGGGCTATTACGCCCTGAAGCCGGACGTCAAGGTGATTGCACCGTGGCGCGAATGGGACCTGCTGTCCCGTGAAAAGCTGCTGGCCTACGCTGAAAAGCACGGTATCGACATCAGCAAGAAAAAGAACGGTGGCAGCCCGTACTCCATGGATGCCAACCTGCTGCACATCTCCTACGAAGGCACCGTGCTGGAAAATCCGGCGGCCGAGCCGGAAGAAGATATGTGGCTGTGGACGGTCAGCCCGGAAAATGCGCCGGACCAGGCCGAATACATCGAGCTGAGCTACGAAAAGGGCGACATCACCGCCATCAATGGCGTGGCCATGACCCCGGCCCAGGTGCTGACCGAGCTGAACCGTCTGGGCGGCAAGCACGGCATCGGTCGTCTGGACATCGTGGAAAACCGTTACGTGGGCATGAAGTCCCGCGGCTGCTACGAAACCCCGGGCGGCACCATCATGCTCAAGGGCCATCGCGCCATCGAATCCATCACGCTGGACCGCGAAGTGGCCCACCTGAAGGATGAGCTGATGCCCAAGTACGCCAAGCTGATCTACACCGGCTACTGGTGGAGCCCGGAGCGTCAGATGCTGCAAGGCCTGATCGACGCTTCGCAAGCCACCGTCAACGGCTGGGTACGCCTGAAGCTGTACAAGGGCAATGTCATCGTGGTGGGCCGCGAATCCAAGACCGACTCGCTGTTCGACCCGAACATCGCCACCTTCGACGAAGACGGCGGCGCTTACAACCATGCCGACGCGGCTGGCTTCATCCGCCTCAATGCCCTGCGCATGCGCATTGCTGCCAACGCCAAACTCAAGCGCGGCTGATTGTCCGCCTGCTGAAAAAGCCGCCTGCGGGCGGCTTTTTCGTTGGCAGCAGTTGCTGGCCTGTGTGTAAAAGTTGAGCTGCCAGGGGATGCGGCGTATCGTAGTGGCTTCGTCCGGGATGGCCCGGTCACTGCCGCGGCGATTCAAGCGCCGGCTGCACCGCGCAGCCGCAACAATGAAGGAATGTCTGGGTGTCTGAAGATCAATTTACCGATATTTCCATGGCCGTATGTCTGTCAGGGCTGATCATTTTCATGGGTTTCATCATCTGGGACCTTGGCAAGAAATCGCAGGCCGGCAAGATGGGGACGGCCATCCTGTTTCTGGTGCTGGGTTTCGGTGTGTTCGGCTTTATCTTCAAGAACGTGCTGGTGGAATTCCTGGTTCTGAAATAAGCCGGCAGGGAAAAACAGCAACGGGTTGGCCATGGCCAACCCGTTTTGCATGGTGCCGGTCAGGCGCCCGCTTAGTGCGTCGGTGCCAGCATCAGCCGCAGGCCCAGTGCGATGAAGACGCCGCCGGCAATACGGTCCAGCCACTGGCTGGCCTTGGGCGTGCGGTTAAGCCAGCTGCCGATGGCTCCGGCAAAGTAGCCCAGGCTGCCAAACAGCAGCGCAGCCTGCGCGGTAAAGATCAGGCCCAGAATGGCGATCTGCCAGCCGCTGTGGCCCTGTGCCGGATTGACGAACTGCGGCAGGAAGGCCAGGAAAAACAGCACCACCTTGGGGTTGATGGCATTGGCCAGCAGGCCTTTGCGAAAGTGCGCCGCCAGCGGTGTGCCATCTGCCGCACCATCCGCTGCCTGCAGCCGGCTGCCGCGGCTGCGGATGGCATGCCAGCCCAGATACACCAGATACGCGCCGCCAGCAATTTTCAGCAGGCCGAAGGCGAGGGGCGAGGCGGCGATCAGCGCGCTGACGCCGATGGCAGCCAGCACGGTATGCGTCAGGCAACCCAGGGCGCAGCCCAGGCCAAAGGCCATGCCCTGGCGACGGCCTTTGGCAATGCCCAGGCTCAGCACCATCAGATTATCCGGGCCGGGGGAAAGGGTGATCAGCATGGCGGCGGCGGTAAAGGCCGCCAGTTGTTCCGGGGTGACGATCATGGCGATGTTCTCAAATTAACCCAGACAGCATCATTCAGTATTTTCTGGCAGCGGGCAAGCCGTTTGCTTCGCCGTGGCCAGGTGATTTCACCGCAGTCCATCCCAATGAAAACGGCCATGCCGGGCATGGCCGTCGTTCTGGGTGATCGCCGGCTCAGGCGGTCTTGTCCAGCGCGTTTTCAATTTCACGAATATGCGCCTGATGTTTCTGGATACGCTCGCCGACCGGTGGCCCCTTGAACTGCTTGCGCACCCCCAGCACAAACCAGATGAACAGCAAGACCAGCAGCAGGGCAATGGTGAGGTAGAGCACCTTCTCATTGGGTGGCTGTACGCCGACAAAGGCCAGGATGGCGCCGCCAATGGTGGCCAGCAGGGCAATCGGCTTGGAGGCGGCACCCAGGCTGAAAGGGCCTTTGTGGGTCCAGCTCTTGCCTTCGGCAAACAGGCCGGCCGTGGTGGGCAGGATGTAGGAAATGTACAGGAATACCGCAGAGCCGGCCGACAGCACGGTAAAGGCATCGCCATACAGAGTGGCGACAATGGCCAGGATGGCGCTGACCCAGATGGCCAGGCCCGGTGTGCGGTGTACGGGATGGACCTGTTTCAACTGGTGGGAGAAGGGCAGGCCGCCATCACGGGCAAAGGCATACATCATGCGCGAGGTGGAGGTCAGGCAGGCCAGGCCGCACAGATAATTGACCAGGAAAATGCCGATCCCCAATAGCGCTTTCAGTGCCGGTGGCAGGCTGCTGAGCAGCAGATCGAAGAAGCCCATGCCGGCTTTGACCCCGGCCTGCATGTTTGGCAGCACCAGCACAAAGGTGCAGATCAGGATGTAGCCGAACAGGGCCGACCACAGCACCGAGCGGATGATGCCCTTGGGCACATTGTGCGCGGCCTGGTGGGTTTCTTCCGAGGTATGCGCCGAAGCGTCGTAGCCGGTAAGGGTGTAGACGGTCAGCAGCAGGCCGGACAGGAAGAGCATCAGGCTGCTGTCGGTCTTGGGCCAGGTGCCGCCGTCGGCTCCGCTGAAGTTGGTAAAGGTGAACAGGCGCGAGAAATCCAGCGGGCCCGGTGCATAGGCCAGCAGTGAAACCGTCAGCAGCAGGGCGATGGCAAAGATCAGATAGCCGGACATGTCGGTCAGCCGGGTGGTGAGCTTGATGCCCAGGTGATTCAGCCAGGCCTGGCTTAGCGTGATGCCGGTCAGGAACAGCGTCTGCTCGGTCCAGGTGAGATGGTCGGGATTGATGCCCAGCAGGGGGGCGATCAGGGTTTTGAAAAAGGGGTCGTACACGCCGAAATTGACCGAGGCCACCACGAAGATCAGCCCCAGCAGATTGATCCAGGCGGTTACCCAGCCCAATCCCTTGCCCCCCAGAATGGACGACCAGTGATAGAGCCCGCCGGCGGTGGGGTAGGCCGAGGCGATCTGGGCCATGGCCGCGGCCACGATGCTGGCAAACAGCGCACCCACCGGCCAGCCTATGCCGATGGAGGCGCCGCCGCCAGCGCTGATGCCGGCGGGAAAGGCGGTGATGCCGCCAGCCAGTATGCAGATGATGGAAAAGGAAATGGCAAAGTTGGAAAAGCCGCTCATGCGCCTGGAAAGCTCCTGAGCGTAACCCATGCTGTGTAACAGTTTCTCGTCCTCACCCTGTGGTGCGGAGCCGTGCTGATCTCGGTTCATGATGATCCTCTTGCATGTGTTGACCTACACTGTATGGAAATGCACTGTGCTGAGACTTCACCCTTTGCTGCGCCCACGGCAGACGGCGGGCAACAGCGCGGCCTGCGTCCGGCCTTGCCGTGGCGGCAAGAGCCATACCCATCTGCCTTCTGTCCGTGTCTGTTGCGCGGCGCCCTGCGCGCCCGTGTTGCCGGGAATGCGCGGCAATACCTGCCGCTCTTGCTGTCGGCTTTAGTGACTGCGTTTGCTGCTCATGCGGACCAGCTCATCAAACAGCCCTTGCTGGCTGCTGTCTTCCCGTGCAGATAATTCCGGATGCCACTGCACGGCAATCAATTGCGGAAACCCTGCCACCTCGATGGCCTCGATCACGCCATCGGCAGCCCAGGCCACGGCCTGCACGCCCTGGCCCGGCTGGTCGATGGCCTGGTGGTGCCAGGACTTGGTGGCCACTTCGGTGCTGCCCAGCAGCCCGGCCAGGCAGGAGTCGGCCGCCACCCTGACCCGGTGCAGCGTGGGGTCGCGCGGTGCCACCCGATGTTCCACCGCCTCGCCCACCACATCCGGCAAATGCAGGTGCAGTGTCCCGCCCAGTACGGTATTGAGAATCTGCAAGCCACGGCAGATGGCCAGTGTCGGCAGCTTGCGTTGCAGCAGGGCGCGGGCCAGCGCGGTTTCGGTGTGGTCACGCTCCGGACTGAGGTTGTAAATGGTGGGGTGATCGCCGCCGTCGAACAGTTCCGGGTCGATATCGCCGCCGCCTATCAGCACCACGCCGTCCAGCGCATCCAGCCAGCTGTCGATGGCGGCAGCGCCCACGGGCGGCAGCAGTACCGGCGCCCCGCCCGCGCGAACCACCGCATGCACGTAGTCCACCGGGGTGTGATAGCCATGGCCCTGGCCGGCGGGGTAGGTGGTCAGGCCGATGAGCGGGGGCTTCATGGCAGCTGGCCTTGCACGGCAGCCAGATAGATGGCGCTGTAGTCGCTGGCACTCAGCGGCAGCGGATTGCCACCATCGCTGGGGTCGGCCTTGGCCATGCGGCCGATCTCGCTGGCCTGTTCTGCCGGAATATTGATCTGCCCCAGGCTGTGCGGGATGCCCAGGTCGCTGCGCAGCTGCAGTATCCAGGCCAGGAAACCATCAAAACTGCTGTCGGCCAGGCCGATATAGCGGGCTGCGGCGGCCAGTTTGTCGGCAATGGCCGGACGATTGCGCACCAGCACATAGGGCAGCAGGATGGCATTGGCCAGGCCGTGGTGGGTGTCGAACACCGCCCCGATGGGATGCGCCAGGGCATGTACCCCGCCCAGTCCCTTCTGGAAGGCGGTGGCGCCCATGATGGAGGCGGCCAGCATGTGCGAGCGGGCTTCGATATGGCTGCCATCGGCATAGGCGGTGGGCAGCCAGTCGTGTACCAGTTTCATGCCTTCCAGTGCCACGCCCTGCGCCAGCGGGTGGTAGGTGGGCGAGCAATAGGCTTCCAGATTGTGCACCAGCGCATCAATGCCGGTGGCGGCGGTCAGCTGCGGGGGCAGGCCGGCGGTGAGTTCCGGGTCGGCCAGCACCAGTCTGGGCAGCATGGACGGGTGGAAGATGATGACCTTGCGGTGGTCTTCTTCATCAATGATCAGCGAGGCACGGCCCACTTCCGAGCCGGTGCCGGAGGTGGTCGGCACGGCAATGGTGGGCGCCACGCCGGCCACATTCACCCGCAGCCAGTTATCGCCCACGTCCTCAAAATCCCATAGCGGACGGTCCTGCCCCACCATCAGCGCAATGGCCTTGCCCACATCCAGTGCGCTGCCGCCCCCTACCGCGATCACACCATCGTGCTTGCCCTCCTTGTAGGCATTGACCCCGGCATAGACATCACGGCCTACCGGATTGGGGCGCATATCGCTGAATACATGGGCGTCCATGCCGGCGGATGCCAGATAGTCGAGCAGTCGGGCCACCAGTGGCAGCCGGGCGAGACCAGGGTCGGTGACCAGCAGCGGGCGGCGCATGCCCAGTTGCTGGCACAGCGCGGGCAGCTCGCTGGCGCGGCCTGCGCCAAAGCGGATGCTGGTCGGATAGTTCCAGTTACCTTGCAGTTGCATGCTTTACCCCTTGAGATGGAAGGATTTGATACGGGTGAGCTGCTGATAGCCCAGCACGGATAGCGAAATGCCGCGGCCAGTGTCCTTGACCCCGGTCCAGGCCAGGGCAGGGTCCAGGTAGTCACAGCGGTTCATGAATACCGTGCCGGTGGCAATGTCATTGCCCAGGCGGATGGCGGCTTCGCGGTCCTGCGTCCACAGCGAGGCGGTGAGGCCATAGGCGCTGTCGTTCATCAGCGCCACGGCCTGCTCATCGGAATCCACCGGCATGATGCCGATGACCGGGCCAAAGCTCTCCTCCCGCATCACGCTCATGCCGTGGTGCACATCCACCAGGACTTGCGGGGCCAGATAGGCCGTGCCCGGCGCATCGGCGGCAAAGTGCCCGGCCGGAATCAGCGCCCGCGCCCCTACGGCGACGGCATCGGCAATCTGGCCACGCACAAAGGCGGCAGCACTGGCGCGCACCATGGGGCCGAGATTGGTGGCGGCATCCAGCGGGTTGCCAAAGCGGTAAGCCTTGGTCAGTTCGACAAAGCCATCGACAAAGGCGCTGTAGTGGCTGCGGTGGACATAGATGCGCTCGATGCCGCAGCAGGATTGGCCGGAGTTGAAAAAGGCACCGTCCACCAGGTTTTCGATGGCGCTGGCCAGGTCGGCATCGGCGCGCACATAGGCCGGGTCCTTGCCACCCAGCTCCAGCCCCACGCCGATAAAGCGTTCACTGGCGGCCTGTTGTACTGTACGGCCACCAGCCACCGAGCCGGTAAAGGCGACAAAATCGATCTGCGGCGCGGCCACCAGCCGCAGGGTGGCCGCATGGTCCAGCTGCAGGCTCTGGAATACTCCGGCAGGCAGGCCGGCCGCATCAAAAGCCTGCTGGAACAACTCGGTCACCAGCGGGGTTTGCGAGGAGTGCTTGAGGATGACGGTATTGCCGGCGGCCAGCGCCGGCACGATGGTATTGATGGCGGTGAGGAAGGGGTAATTCCACGGCGCCAGCACCAGTACCGTGCCCAGTGGCTCGCGGCGCAGAAAGCGCTGGAAACCAGGCTTGGCGGCGGGGTGGATGTCAGCCAGCCCTTCCTCGGCAATAGCCAGCATGTGTCGGGCGCGCTCTTCCAGACCGCGCACTTCGCCGGGCGACTGGCTGATGGGGCGGCCAATCTGGCGGGTGATGGCCTCGGCACAGGCGTCCTTGTGCGCTACCAGCCAGTCTACCGCTTTGCCGATCAGCGCCTTGCGTTCGGCCAGCGGGGTATGTCGCCAGCCGCACTGTGCTGCCGTGGCAGCATCCAGTACGGCCTGGGTCTGGCTGGGCGTGGAGTAGGGGCGCTCCAGCAGGATGGCACCATCGACGGGGGAGATGACGGAATAGGATGTGCTCATTTAGATGATCTCGAAGTAGCGTTTCAATTCCCAGTCGGTGACATGGCGCTGGAACACGCGTTCTTCCCACTCGCGCGTGGCGGCGAAGTGGTCGACAAAATCATCGCCAAACCAGTCGCGGGCGGCGGCCGAGGCGCGCAGCGCCTGGGCGGCGTCCCACAGGGTGCGATGCAGTTGCAGATGGGGCGGGGCTTGCAGCAGATAGCCATTGGCCGTGACCGGCTCTTCTGGCTCGATCTTGTTTTCGATGCCGTACAGGCCGGCAGCCAGCCCGCTGGCCAGCGCCAGATAAGGGTTGGTATCGGCACCCGGCAGGCGGTATTCCACCCGCTGCGATTTGCTGCTGCCCGGAATGGCGCGGATGGCCACAGTGCGGTTATCCACCCCCCATAGCGCGCTGGTAGGCGCCCAGTAACCCGGCACCAGCCGGCGGAAACTGTTGATGGTGGGGGCGGCCAGGCTCATGAATTGCGGCATCAGTTTTTGAATGCCGCCAATGAAATGGCGCATGGTGTCGCTGATATTGTGATCGCGCCCGCTCTGGTGGAAGGCGCTGTGGCCATCGCGGTTCTTCAGCGAGATATGGATGTGCCCGCCCTGGCCGGAGTGTTCTTCGTTCCACTTGGCCATATAGCAGATCATGCGCCCCTGTTTTTCTGCCAGCACCTTGGAGAAGGTCTTGAAGCACACTGCGTTGTCGGCGGCGGTCATGGCCTTGTCCACCGTCAGTGCGGCTTCCAGGGCGCCGGGGCCGGTTTCTTCGTGAAAGCCTTCTACCGGCATATTCATCTGCTCGCACAAATCGAGCAGGCCGCGGTAGAAATCGGTATTCACCGAGTTACGCAGCACCGAGTAGCCGAAAGCACCGCTGCCCAGCGGTTTGGGATTCTGGTACAGCTTGTCTTGCAGCGCGGCATTGCTTTCGTCGGTGACCAGGAATTCGTATTCGAAGCCGGCCATCGGCTCAAAGCCCATGGTGCGGGCACGCTCCACCACCCGCCGCAGTACGCCGCGCGGACACAGCCCTTCCAGCCTGCCCACCACCTCGCCCTGCACGAAGATCATATTGTCTTCCAGAGGCAGTTCACGACAGGACTCGGGAATCAGCCGGATCTGCGCGTCGCCATAGCCACGGCCCCAGCCGGTGAGCAGGGTGTTGTCGTACAGCTTGTCGCCCACGTCCCAGCCGAACACCACATCACAGAAGCCGAAGCCGCCCTCCAGCGAGGACAGGAACTTGTCACGCGACATGTATTTGCCGCACATCACGCCATCGATATCAACCAGGCCAACCTTGATCTGCCGTAGCTGGCGCTGTTCGATCAGGGTCTTCAAATCTGCCATTGTCTTTACATGCCGAGCATCCATGATTGCTCCTTGCGCTGGTGTTGGGTGGGTGGCAGGGGGATTCCTTCTCCTGTTGCGGCTAGTATTGTTCGTTAGAAAAACATCAATCAAGATAAAAATGTAATAAAAATTAGATTGTGCTGTGCAATGTGGAAGCAATGCCACAGTGCCGTTTTGGCGCTGTGGACTGCTATCATTGCCGGGTGAAGGTTGGCTGCGCCTTGTTGCCGGCCATTGATAACAGGTACTTGTCAGCCAGTGCCTGATTGCGGAGAAGCCTGTGAGTAATAGCCGGTCCATCGCGGAAGAACTGCGCGTGCTGTTTGAAACCCTGACCCCGACCGAGCGCAAGGTAGGGCGGGTGCTGCTGGCGAATTACCCGGTGGCCGGGCTGGAAACCATCGCCCAGCTGGCGCTCAGGGCGGATGTCAGTGGCCCGACCGTGCTGCGCCTGATCAGCAAGCTGGGCTTCGACAGCTACACCGCCTTTCAGACCGCCTTGCGGGATGAGCTGGAAATCCGCCTGCAGTCGCCGCTGGTGCGCCACGACCCGGCCCAGCTGCAGGGCGACAGTGATTTTCTGGTCAGCTACGCGGCGCGCATCACCCAGCTGATGCAGGAAACGGTGGCGCATCTGCCGCGGGTGGAGTTCGATGGCGTGGTGGACCTGCTGGGCGAGCGCAAGAACCGCATCTGGCTGTTGGGCGGGCGCTTGACTGATCCGCTGGCGGCCTATCTGGGCCACCACCTGAAAGTGGTGCGGCCCGACGTGGTGCATCTGCGTGGGGTGCCATCCAGCTGGGCTGACTCGCTGGTGGACATGGGCAAGCATGATGTGCTGGTGATCTTCGACATCCGCCGCTATTGGGATGGCGCCTTGCACATTGCCGAGATGGCCGCACAACGCAAGGTCAGCGTTTTGCTGTTTACCGACCAGTGGCTGTCGCCGGTATCGCGGGTGGCGCGCTTTACCCTGGCGGCCCACACCGCCGGCCCTTCCGGCTGGGATACCAATACGCCCTTGATGTTGCTGGTGGATGCCGTCATCGCCGCCCTCAATACCCGGCAATGGGCGGCCATCAGCGACCGTCTGCAGGAAGTGGAAGCCATGCGCGCGCGG
The DNA here is from genome assembly GCF_016429115.1 of Aquitalea sp. ASV15. Taxonomy (NCBI): domain Bacteria; kingdom Pseudomonadati; phylum Pseudomonadota; class Betaproteobacteria; order Neisseriales; family Chromobacteriaceae; genus Aquitalea; species Aquitalea sp. ASV15. The sequence goes on from NZ_JAELTZ010000018.1 coordinate 67,170, forward strand.
CTGGGCGAGGGCAGCCACCGGGCTGACGAGTGACAAGGGCCGGCGCAGCCACTAAAATTGCCCGATTAAGCCTTATCTGCCTTACAGGACCAGTCCCATGCCGTCTTTTGATATTGTTTCCGAAGTCAATAAAGTAGAAGTGCGCAATGCCATCGAGCAGGCCAACAAGGAAGTGTCCACCCGCTACGATTTCAAGGGTAGCGATTCCCGTATCGAGCAGACCGACAAGGAAGTCACCCTGTATGCCGACGCCGAATTCCAGCTGGACCAGGTCAACGATATCCTGGTCAGCAAGCTGTCCAAGCGCGGTGTCGATGTGCGCAGCCTGGAATATGGCAAGCTGGAAAAAGTGAGTGGCAACAAGGTGAAGAAGGTGCTGACCGTGAAGGAAGGCCTGGAAACCGAAATGGCCAAGAAGATCGTCAAGCTGATCAAGGATTCCAAGCTGAAAGTACAAGCCAGCATCCAGGGTGAGGCGGTACGGGTGTCCGGCGCCAAGCGCGACCTGCTGCAAGAATGCATCGCCTTGCTGCGCAAGGAAATTGCCGATGACAAGGAAAACGGCGTACCGCTGCAGTTCAACAACTTCCGCGACTAAGCCCGTTTTCTTCTGTGCAAAACCGGCCCCTGGTGGCCGGTTTTGCTTTTGGCGGGCGTCCCTCCTACAATACGGCCCTTGTTGAATAGACAGCAACCTGTGCATTGGAATCAGCATGTTACGCATTACCGAACTCAAGCTGCCGCTGGATCACAGCGCAGCAGAACTCGGCGACGCCATTGTCGCCTTTCTGGGCATCAAGCCGGCCGACCTGAAAAGCTACACCGTGTTCAAGCGCAGCTATGACGCGCGCCGCGGTGTGATGAGCCTGGCTTACATCATCGATATGGAAGTGGAAGGCGAGGCCAAATTGCTGGCCCGCTTCAAGGGCAATCCGCATGTGCTGCCCACGCCGGATACCCGCTATCACTTTGTCACCCAGGCTCCGGCCACGCTGAGCAAGCGCCCGGTCGTCGTGGGCTTTGGCCCCTGTGGCCTGCTGGCAGCGCTGGTATTGGCGCAGATGGGCTTCAAGCCCATCGTGCTGGAGCGCGGCAAGAAGGTGCGCGAACGTACCAAGGATACCTGGGGCCTGTGGCGCAAGAATGTGCTGAATCCGGAGTCAAACGTGCAGTTTGGCGAGGGCGGAGCCGGTACTTTTTCTGACGGCAAGCTGTACAGCCAGATCAAGGACCCGCGCCATCTGGGGCGCAAGGTGCTGACCGAGTTCGTCAAAGCCGGTGCGCCGGAGGAAATCCTGTTCATCGCCAAGCCGCACATCGGCACCTTCCGCCTGGTCAGCATGGTGGAAAAGATGCGCGCGGAAATCGAGTCGCTGGGCGGGGAAATCCGCTTCCAGCAGCGCGTGACCGATCTGCACATCGACAAGGGTCATATCCGTGGCCTGACGCTGGCCGATGGCAGCCAGATCGAAGCCGATCATGTCATTCTCGCCCTCGGTCACAGTGCGCGCGACACTTTCGAAATGCTGTATCAGCGTGGCGTGTTCATGGAAGCCAAGCCCTTCTCGGTGGGCTTCCGTATCGAGCATCCGCAAACCATGATCGACAAGGCGCGCTGGGGCAAGTATGCCGGCCACCCGATTCTGGGGGCGGCCGACTACAAGCTGGTACACCACGCCAGCAATGGCCGTGCGGTGTACAGCTTCTGCATGTGTCCGGGCGGGCAGGTGGTGGCGGCCACCTCGGAAGAGGGCCGTGTGGTTACCAATGGCATGAGCCAGTACTCGCGCGCCGAGCGCAATGCCAACTCCGGCCTGGTGGTCAGCATCAACCCGGAAGACTATCCGGGTGGTGCACTGGCTGGTATTGCCTTCCAGCGCGCGCTGGAAAGCCACGCCTATGTGCTGGGTGGCAGCACCTACGAAGCACCGGCGCAACTGGTGGGCGACTTCCTGGCGGGGCGTGCCTCCACGGCGGTGGGATCGGTGGAACCTTCCTACCAGCCTGGCGTGCACTGGACCGATCTGGCCAGCGCGTTGCCGGATTTCGCCATTACCGCCATGCGCGAGGCGCTGCCGGAATTCGGCAAGAAAATCCGCGGCTATGACATGCACGATGCGGTGCTGACCGGGGTGGAAACCCGCACCAGCTCGCCACTGCGCATCACCCGTGGCGAAGATTTGCAAAGCCTGAACGTGAAGGGCCTGTATCCGGCCGGCGAGGGCGCTGGCTACGCTGGCGGCATTCTGTCCGCCGGGGTGGATGGCATTCGCGTGGCCGAGGCGCTGGCGCTGGAGATGGTGGCGCAGGGATAAGCCAAGCCAGCGTCACCATATTGATGCCGGGCGTTTGGCCTGGCTGCTTGGCCTCCCCGTTGTGGGCAGTGAAAAGCGCTTCGAATGAAGCGCTTTTTTTATGCCTGCCGGCAATGGCCGGCTCGATATGCTGCAATCCGCGGTTGATCCCATTGCGATGCCATTCGGGTAATGGCCAGGCTTATTTTCGGGTGGATTATTTTAGAAGATGAATGCGAGAGCGCCATGTCAACTTCCCGTTCTAAATGACATGTGTCAACAGTTTTGTCTTCCTGTTTATCGGTATTGGCTGATGCTATAAGAAATGATTAACCGCTTAAATACAGGTGTTCAAGATGAAACTGTCATCCCAATTACTGGCGGCCATCTTTTTCTCCGTCATGGTGATCATTACCCTGGTTTTCATGGCCATGTATTTTGAAAGGGAAGCGGATGGTCGCCTGGTGGGTGCGCTGAGTAATCTGATTCCCTCGGTCAAGGATTTGAATGCGGCAACCGATTCATTTGTCAATTTGCGCACCGCGGTGAATCAGACCGCGCTGTCGGTTACCACGACAGACCGAGGCAAGACAATGGAAATGATCAGTCAGGCGGAAAAGGGGGTAAGCGCTGCATTGTATCGCTATGGTCAGAATGATATCTACGATGAAGCTGACCGGAATTTGTTGCAAAAAGACAGGATGACATTTGAGCACTATGTGCAGCGTATTCATGCGGCCATTGCTGGCGAGAAAGATCAGGCCGGCCGGGATATTGCCATTAATCGTTTTCTGGCCGGTGATATCAAACAGGCAGCGGAAGGATTTTTACAGGCCATTCGGGAGCATGTTGCCTACAATGTCAAGTTGGCGGCCGACTTTCAGGACCAGGATGAAAAGGTATCCGCAAGAAATAAAGTCATCTTAATGTCGGTGGCAATCACTGCCTTGTGTGTGCTTGCGGTCATCTATTGGGGTGTCTATCGTTCTGTTATTGGTGGCCTGCAAGAAATAAAAACCGTGATTATTGCTTTGAGCAAGGATAGAAATTTCACGGTACGGCTTTCGCGTCATGGCAAGGATGAGGTCAGTGAAACATTCAACTACATCAATGAGCTGATCAAGAATCTGCATCGCAGTTTCAGTGAAATGCAGGCCAGTGCGCAGGATGTCATCGTCGCTTCAAAGCAAGTCAGCCAGTCTGCACGCAGGGTGTCTGCAGCTTCCGGACAGCAGAGCGAGTCATCTGCCAGCATGGCAGCCTCGATCAGGCAAATGACACAAAGCGTGAATAATATTTCCGACCGCAGTGCTGATGCGCGCAGCCTGGCGCACGAAGCCGGGCGCTTGGCCAATCAGGGTTCGGCAACCATTTCGCAGACCATTCGCGATATTCACGATATAGCCAGTGCAGTCGGGCAGTCCGGCGAGAGTATCCGTGCCATGGAAAGCTATAGCGGTAACGTCAATACCATTGTGCAGGTCATCAAGGAAATCGCCGATCAAACCAATCTGCTGGCCCTGAATGCGGCAATTGAAGCAGCCAGAGCCGGAGAGATGGGGCGTGGTTTTGCGGTTGTTGCCGATGAGGTACGCAAGCTGGCGGAAAGAACCTCTGTTTCGACGCAGGAGATATCGCAAACCATCAATGCCATGCGGGAGAAATCGAGCATGGCCACCGAGCAGATGCGGATTGCCGAGGAGCTGACCGGTGTGGGCGTGCTCCGGGCGGATGATGCGGATCAGGCGATTGCCAAGATCGGTAGTGCGACGGCCCAGACGGTGAGGATGGTGGAGGAGATTGCCAATACCATTCAGGAGCAGCGGGCGTCCGCCAATAATATCTCGCGCCAGATCGAACATGTGGTGCAGATGGCTGAAGAGTCCTCCGAGACAGCCGCAGGCGTGGCCCAAAATTCGGTCAGCCTGCTTGAGCTGGCAGAAAAACAGACCAGCATCATCTACCAGTACCAGATCTGAGTGCCGGGAGCAGCACCATGGAAAAAGAGCCTTTGCAAACCGCAAAGGCTCTTTGGGGCCAAACACAGCGGCCAGGCCGGTGTTACAGCTTGATCAGCGTGCTCTTCAGCTCACTGTATTTTTCCAGCGCGTGCAGCGATTTGTCGCGGCCATTGCCCGACTGCTTGAAGCCGCCGAAGGGGAAGTTCATGTCGCCGCCTTCGTCGTAGCAGTTGACCCACACGGTGCCGGCGCGCAGGCGACGCGAAACCTGGTGGGCGGTGCTGACATTGGAAGTCCATACCGCAGCGGCCAGGCCATACTCGGTATCGTTGGCGATGCGAATGGCTTCGTCCAGGGTGTCAAAGGTGATCACCGACAGCACCGGGCCAAAGATTTCCTCGCGGCAGGTGGTCATGTCCGGGCGTTGGCAATCAAAGGCGGTCGGCTCGATGAACAGGCCCTTGTCGGTGTGGGCGGCCTTGCCGCCGCAGATCAGGCCGGCACCTTCGCTGATTCCCTTGTCGACATAGGACAGCACCTTGTCGTACTGGATCTTGTCGACAATGGCCCCCATGCTGGTGGCCGGGTCCAGCGGATCGCCGGGGAACCAGCCCTGGGCAGCCTTCTTGAACTCGGCCAGGAAAGCCTCTTTCACGCTGCGCTGTACCAGCACGCGCGAGCCGGCGGTACACATTTCCCCCATATTGAAGAAAATGGCGCCGGCTGCGGTACGGGCAGCCTTGGCAATGTCCGGGCAGTCTTCCAGCACGATATTCGGCGACTTGCCACCCAGTTCCAGCCAGACCCGCTTGAGGTTGGATTGCGCGGCATAGCCGGCAATCAGCTTGCCCACGCCGGTGGAGCCGGTAAACGCCAGGCAGTCCACGTCCATGTGCAGGGCCAGTGCCTTGCCGACGTCACCGGCACCGGGCAGTACCTGGAAGATGCCATCCGGGATGCCGGCATCCTTGGCCAGTTGCGCCAGGCGGATGGCGGTGAGCGGGGATTTTTCCGACGGCTTGACGATGACGGCATTGCCCGCTGCCAGGGCAGGACCGAATTTCCAGCTGGCCATCAGTATGGGGAAGTTCCACGGCACCACCGCAGCCACCACGCCAATCGCTTCGCGGGTCACCAGGCCCACCAGCTTGGGATCGACCGGCGCCACTTCGCCACCGATCTTGTCGATGGCTTCGGCAAACCATTCCACGCAGTAAGCCGCACCCGGCACATCCACCGTGGTGGAGTCGCCAATCGGCTTGCCCATGTCCAGTGTTTCCAGCAGCGCCAGCTCGTCGCCATGTTCGCGAATCAGCGCGGCAAAGCGTTTCAGGATCTTGCCGCGAGCCAGCGGTGCCAGTTCCGACCATTTGCCGGAATCAAAGGCGGCGCGAGCAGCGGTCACGGCAGCGTTGACCTCGGCTTCGCCGCAGCTGGCGATGTCCGCCAGTTTCTGACCGTTGGCCGGATTGACGCAATCGAAGGTCTTGCCATCGGCGGCGCTGGTGTAGGCACCGTTGATGAAGGCACGGCCTTCGATGTTCAGTTGTGCAGCAAGCTGTTTCCACTCTGCATGGGTACGCGCCATGGGTCTTCTCCTGATATTTATGTAAGGTGATTCCGGTTGCTCGTTGCTGGCGACCGTCAATCAGAATGTGGGCGGCGAGCTGGCGCTGACCATTTCGCAGATTTCGTTGCCGATGTTGCGAAAGCGATGCGGCAGTTTGCTGTCGAAATAGTAAGAGTCGCCCGGACCCAGAATGCGGGTTTCGTTGTTGACCGTGATTTCAATCGAACCGGCAATGATGACGCCACCTTCCTGGCCTTCATGCATCAGCATGTCGGGGCCGGTGTCGGCACCCGGTTCGTAGTGCTCTTTCAGAATGGCGATATCGCGCCGTTCATGGGCGGTGCCGACCAGCAGCAGCTTGATTTGATCATTGCCCAGATTGGGGAGTTCTTTTGCCTGGTAGAACACGCGCGGCTGTTGCGGCTCTACATCAAAAGTGAAAAATTCCGCCAAGGTCATCGGCAGGCCTTCCAGTACCTTCTTCAAGGAGCTGATCGACGGGCTGACGCGATTCTGCTCGATCAGGGAGATCGTGCCATTGGTGACGCCTGCCCGCTTGGCAAGTTCGCGTTGTGACAGACCAAACCGGTCTCTGACCACTCTCAATCGTGCGCCTACATCCATCTGGCTGCTTCCATCTATGTTAATAATTTTAGACGTTCCATCATATGGTTTTTGATCGTATCCTGCATCTGTTGTTGCGCTGCAAAATCAAATTTCTTTGCATGTTTTGGAGTTTATAGCCAGAATCAGCCTCAGGAATCAAGGGTGTTGTGAATTTTTTTAAACATCTGCAACAGTATATTTGATCAAACCTTGGTTTGTGCGATGATAGCATTCATGCTGTCCGTCATGGTTTGCCGGACAGCATGATGGGTACTTCCTTCTGTTCAGTTTCTTGTGGCCGCTACGGCCGGACATGAGTCACACTGGACAGGCGCGGTACCAGGCTGCAGCCAGGCCGTGGTGTGCAGCCGCTGGCAACCTGTCGGAAACCGCGTGTGCGGTTTCTCCAATCGAGTCAACGAGGTCCTTATGCAGCAACCGATTATCGGCATTCCGTGTGATGTGAAAATGGTGGGCGGTCTGCCATTTCATGCGGTTGGCGAGAAATACATTGCAGCTGCCGCAGGTGGCGTGGGTGGTATTCCGGTGTTGATCCCGTCGCTGGGTGATGCAGCGCCGCTGCGCGAATATCTCAAGTTTGTGGACGGTGTGCTGTTGCCTGGTTCACTGTCCAATGTAGAGCCTCATCGTTATGGCGGCGCTGCCAGCCGCCAGGGAACACTTCATGATCCGGCGCGTGATGCAACCACGCTGCCGCTCATCGACCTTCTTCTGCAAGAAGGCATCCCGCTTCTGGGTATTTGTCGCGGTTTCCAGGAAATCAATGTTGCACTGGGCGGCGAACTTTTCCAGCACGTACAGGAAGAGCCAGGCTTTAGCGATCATCGCGAGCCGGATACTCAGAATCTGGATGAGATGTATGGTCTGGCACATGCCCTGCACCTGCAACCGGACAGCCTGCTCAAGAGCTGGCTGGGGCAGGATGAAGTCAGGGTGAACTCGCTGCACCAGCAAGGGATCAAACGTCTGGCCGACCGCCTGATTGCGGAAGGCGTGGCGGATGACGGGCTGGTGGAAGCATACCGGGTCAGGGATGCCAAGGGCTTTGCCTATGGCGCGCAGTGGCATCCTGAATGGAAATACTGGGAAAACCCGGTGTCCATGGCCATTTTCAATGCGTTCGGTGACGCTTGCCGCGCGCGTCGTGCCAGCCGTCAGGGCTGAATCGCACGTCATCCAGAGCCGGTTCACCGGCCACTATGGAAGTAGAGGAAAACATGAACCAAATCAATGATTGGCTGCGAGAACATCGCATCACGGAAGTCGAGTGCATCGTCCCGGACATGACCGGCGTGGCACGCGGCAAGATCGTCCCCAAGGACAAATTCGTCTCCGACCCGGAAATGCGTCTTCCGGAAGCGGTACTGATCCAGACGGTGACCGGCGACTATCCGGACGACAGCATGCTGGACCTGACCGACCCGGACATGGTGCTGACGCCGGATCCGAACTCGCTGCGCTTTGTGCCGTGGGCTGCCGACCCCACCGCCCAGCTGATTTACGACTGCTACCGCGCCGATGGCTCGCTGGTGGACGTGGCACCGCGCAGCGTACTCAAGCGCGTGCTGGGCCTGTTTGACGAACTGGGCTTCGAACCGGTACTGGCGCCGGAGATGGAGTTCTACCTGATGTCGCCGAACCCGGATCCGGACATCCCGCTGACCGCACCGATCGGCCGTACCGGCCGCGCCGAGTTTGGCCGTCGTTCCTACTCCATCGATGCGGTGAACGAATTCGACCCGCTGTTCGAAGACATCTACGACTACTGCCATGCGCAGAATCTGGAAGTGGACACGCTGATTCATGAAATCGGCACCGCCCAGATGGAAATCAACTTCCTGCACGGCAACCCGCTGGATCTGGCCGACCAGGTCTTCCTGTTCAAGCGTACCGTGCGTGAGGCAGCCTTCCGCCACAATATGTACGCCACCTTCATGGCCAAGCCGATGGAAAACGAGCCGGGCTCGGCCATGCACATGCACCAGAGCCTGATCGACAAGAACACCGGCAAGAATGTGTTCACCAATGAAGATGGCAGCCCGTCCGACATCTTCTTCCACTTCATCGGCGGCATGCAGCACTACATCCCGGAAGTGATGCCGTTCTTTGCGCCGTACGTGAACTCCTTCCGTCGCCTCAGCCCGTATACCGCTGCGCCGACCAATGTGGAGTGGGGCTACGACAACCGCACCGTCGGCCTGCGCGTACCGCATTCTTCCCCGGCCGCCCGCCGCGTGGAAAACCGTGTGCCCGGCGTGGACGTGAACCCGTACATTGCCATGGCAGCGACACTGGCCTGCGGTTACCTGGGCATCGTCAACAAGATCAAGCCGCGCGAGCCGATGTCCACCGATGCCTACGAGCTGCCCTTCCAGTTCCCGCATGGTGCGGAAGAGTCGCTCAAGCGTCTGGCCGCCTGCCCGGATATTCCGGAAGTGATGGGCCCGCATTTCGTGAAGATGTATCTGGGTATGAAGGAGAAGGAATTCTCCGAGTACTTCCGCGTCATCAGCCCGTGGGAACGCAAGTTCCTGTTGCTGCACGTATAAAAAACATTTCAGGTGAGTGCTGCCGGTCCGCAGGGATTGGCAGCGGACGCCCGGCATGCCGGGCGTCCGGAGAGTGGCAGTCGCAGCAGGCATCTTGATCGCAAGGCCCGTCAGGGCCTTGTTTTAAACATCAATGTTGCAGCCTGAGGCTGGCCGATTCCGGCCAGCCCAACAATAAGCCCCGCAGGGGCTGGAGAGATAGTAGAGAGGAAGCTTTTATGCAGAACCAACGTACTACGACCGAATGGCGCGAACTGGATGCAGCACACCATCTGCATCCGTTTACCGATACCAACTCGCTGAACGAGCAGGGTGCGCGCGTCATCACCAAGGCCGATGGCATTTATCTGTACGACTCCGAAGGGAACAAGATTCTCGACGGAATGGCCGGCCTGTGGTGTGTGAATATCGGTTATGGCCGCAAGGATCTGCCGGAAGTGGCAAAGCGCCAGATGGAACAGCTGGCCTACTACAACACCTTCTTCAAGACCACGCATCCGGCCGTGGTGGAATTGTCCCACCTGCTGGCCGAAGTGGCACCGCAAGGCTTCAAACACGTTTTCTACACCAACTCCGGCTCCGAATCCGTTGACACCATGATCCGCATGGTGCGCCGTTATTGGGATGTAAAAGGCAAGAAGGACAAGAAAACCCTGATCGGCCGCTGGAATGGCTATCACGGTTCCACCATCGGCGGTGCCAGCCTGGGTGGCATGACTTATATGCACGAACAGGGTGATCTGCCGATTCCGGGCATCGTGCATGTGGAACAGCCGTGGTGGTACAAGCACGGCAAGGACATGACGCCGGAAGAGTTTGGCCTGGCCGCCGCCAAGTGGGTGGAAGACAAGATTCTGGAAGTGGGTGCCGACAAGGTGGCTGCCTTCGTGGGTGAGCCGATCCAGGGTGCCGGTGGCGTGATCGTGCCGCCGTCCACCTACTGGCCGGAAATCCAGCGCATCTGCCAGAAATACGACATCCTGCTGGTGGCGGATGAAGTGATCTGCGGCTTTGGTCGTACCGGCGAATGGTTTGGTCAGCAGGTATTCGGCTTTACCCCGGACATCTTCACCACCGCCAAGGGTCTGTCCTCCGGTTATCAGCCGATTGGCGCGGTATTCCTCAACGACAAGGTGGCCACTACCCTGGCCGAAGGCGGTGATTTCAACCACGGCTTCACCTACTCCGGTCACCCGGTGGCGGCTGCCGTGGCCCACGCCAATGTCAAGGCACTGCGTGACGAAGGCATTGTTGATCGCGTCAAGAACGACACCGGCCCCTATATGCAAAAACGCTGGCGTGAAGTGTTCGGCCAGTTCGAGCATGTGGACGATGTGCGCGGCGTGGGCCTGATTCAGGCTTTCACCCTGGTGAAGAACAAGGCCACGCGCGAACTGTTCCCCAACTTTGGTGAAATCGGCACCCTGTGTCGCGATATCTTCTTCAAGAACAACCTGATCATGCGTGCCTGCGGCGATCACATCGTCTCCGCACCGCCGCTGGTGATCAGCAAGGAAGAAATCGACCAGATGCTGGAAACGGCTGCCAAGTGCATGGTGGAGTTCGAGAAACAGCTGAAAGAGCGCGGTCTGGTCTGATCCGGCCTTGCCGCATGCCGTGTAAAAACGGGTCGCCCCATGGGCGGCCCGTTTTTTGCGTCAGTTCCGGCCATCATCGCCTTGGCAGAGGGCGCGGCACACGGCTACAAAAGAAGAGTGCGCCAGACTGCAAGCCCGACATGCCATGCTATTATTCGGGCTGCCGTGGCGATGTCGGGGGTCTGTGCCGCTGCGCGCAGACAAGCCGTATGGCACAGTGATGCAGTACTCCTGCTTTTCAGATGGGCAGGTGGCGTTTATCCTTGCGCATTGGGGCACTGCCAGCTTTTGACAGTGTATGCTTGCAGGCGGGGACGCAGGCTGCCGTCGCGATAATCACAATTACAGGATCAAGCTAATGTTTGTCGGAATCGGCTATCTCATCATTCTCGGCTCCGTGCTGGGCGGTTTCGTGGCGGCGGGCGGGCATGTCGAAGCCCTGATGCAGCCGCTGGAAGTGGTCATGATTGCCGGTGCGGCCATCGGCGCTTTCGTGGTGGCCAATGGTGGCGCTCCGCTCAAGGCTACGGTCAAGGCCATGCCTACCGTGTTCAAGGGCACACCGTATAACAAGGCTTTCTACATGGAGCTGTTCACCTTGCTGTTTGAAATCCTGTCCAAGGTGCGCAAGGAAGGTCTGATGTCGGTGGAAGCTGATGTGGAAAACCCGGAGTCCAGCCCGGTATTCTCCAAATATCCGGCGGTGTTGCACGATCACCATGTAGTGGAATTCATCTGTGACTATCTGCGGCTGATGGTAGGGGGCAATCTGAATGCCTTCGAAATCGAAAACCTGATGGATGTGGAAATCGAAACCCATCATCACGAAGGCGAGGTGCCGGTCAGTGCGGTCAAGGGCCTGGCCGACGGCTTGCCGGCTTTTGGTATCGTGGCCGCCGTGATGGGGGTGGTGCACACCATGGAATCGGTAGGGGCGCCGCCTTCCGAACTGGGCATGCTGATTGCCCATGCCCTGGTGGGGACCTTTCTCGGTATTTTGCTGGCGTATGGCTTTGTCGGCCCGCTGGCCAGCATTCTCGAATTCAAGCTGGGTGACGGAACCCGCGTGTTCCAGACCATCAAGGTGACCCTGCTGGCCAGCCTGAATGGCTATGCGCCGCAGGTGGCCGTGGAGTTTGGCCGCAAGGTGCTGACCTCGACGGATCGTCCTTCCTTCAAGGAACTGGAAGATCACGTCAAGCAAGCCAAGAAATAAGGCGCACAGGGTTAGATCATGGCAGACGAATCGCAACGCCCCATTATTGTCAAACGCATCAAGAAAGGCGGGCACGGCCACCATGGTGGTGCCTGGAAGATTGCCTATGCCGACTTCGTGACGGCAATGATGGCCTTCTTTCTGCTGATGTGGCTGCTGGGTTCGGCCTCGCAGGGCACGCTCAACGGCATTGCCGAATACTTCAAGACCCCGCTGAAAGTGGCCATGTCCGGTGGCGATGGTGCCGGCGATGCCACCTCGCTGGTGAAGGGTGGTGGTAACGACCTGACCAAGAAGGCTGGCCAGGTCAACAAGAGCACCAAAGAGCAAGAGCGCAAGGTGATGGAAAAGCAGGCACTGGACAAGCTGCAGCAGAAGATCCAGTCGAGTGTGGAGCAAAGTCAGGTTCTGAAGGATTACAAGAACCAGATGAAGCTGGAAATGACGCCCGAAGGTCTGAAAATCCAGATTGTTGACGAACAGAACCGTCCGATGTTTGATTCCGGCAGCTCGCGCATGCTGCCGCATACCCGTGAATTATTGCAGCAGCTGGCACAGCAACTGAACCAGCTGCCCAATCGCATCAGCATCTCCGGGCATACCGATGCCACCCCATTTGGCAATGGCCAGGCGGGTTACAGCAACTGGGAGCTGTCCGCTGACCGGGCCAATACTGCAAGGCGCGAGCTGATTGCCGGTGGCTTGCAGGAAGACAAGGTGATGCGCGTGGTGGGGGTGGCCGCCGCCAACCCGCTGATCAAGAGCAATGTATTCAGCCCGGAAAACCGGCGTATCACCATTGTGGTACTCAACAAGGATGCCGAACAGGCCATCCAGAACGACGGGGTCAAGCCAGCGCTGAATCAGGAGCCCATCGGCCCGATCGGCCCGGCGGAAGCCGCCCCGGCCAAGGCTGAATAAGTCCGGATGCGCCTGCGCTTGTTGCGTCCTGTTCTGCTGCAGTTGCTGGCGGCGCTGCTGGCATGGTTTTTTATTGCGCCGGCAGTACAGCCGCAAGCATGGGCCATCTTGCAGGCATTGTTTGCCGTAGCGCTCAGTTATGCCTGGCGTTTGCCGGGCTGGCAGAAATTTGCCCACGGCCTGTTTGTGCCTGCGGTCGTTTTGCTACAGCAGCAGGCTTTGCCGGCCTGGGTTTACCTGTCTTGCCTGCTGCTGACTTTTGCCGTGGGACGCAATGCCCTGACCGAACGCGTGCCGCTGTACCGCTCCGCGCATGAAGTGGCCGAAAAACTGGCCGCTTGTTTGCCACCGCAGGCCCGGGTGCTGGAGGCGGGCTGTGGAGATGGTCGCCTGGCCATGCAGCTGGCGGCCTTGCGGCCCGACCTGCACATCCTGGCGCTGGAAAACGCCTGGGGCAGCTGCTTGCTGGCACGGCTGCGCTGGTGGCGTGCCGGTCGTCCGGCCGGGCTGGTCTTTGCCTGCCATAGCTTCTGGAAAGAACACTGGGGGGACTATGACGCGGTATATGCCTTCTTGTCGCCGGCACCCATGCCCCGGGTCTGGCGCAAGTTCCTGGCGGAAGGCCGGCCAGCCAGCGTGCTGGTGAGCAATACCTTCATGGTTCCCGATGTCCAACCTGATAGCCGGATTCCGCTTGGCGGACCGCTGCAGAAAGAATTGCTGATCTGGTGCCACCCCCATGGATCTCGCTAACTGGTTTCAGTCCATCGCCGAACGGCGCTGGCCGATTCTTCCCTCCACCTTGCTCGAGGTCAGGGATGCCTGCTCGCGCCACAATGATCTGATCAGCTTTACCGAGCTGGCCAATCTCTGCCTGTCCGATCCGCTGCTGCTGTTCGACCTGCTGCGGGTGGTAGGCAGTTCGCGTGCCCTGCAGCGCAATGAGTCGATTCCCTCGGTCGAGCAGACGCTGATGCTGATGGGGCTGGAGGCTGTGGTGCATCGCTTCGGCAAGCTCAATGCCATGCAGCCGGTGACGGACAAGCTGGATGCCGAGGTGGTGGATGCGGTGGAGGACTGGCTGGGGCGCAGCCGCGTGGCGGCACTCATCATCAAGGAGTGGCTGTCGATTTCCGGCGAGCACAAGGTGGAAGACTGTTTTGTCGCTGCGCTGGTCTACAATCTGCCGGCCTGCCTCTACCTGATCTATCGCAACCAGCTGCCGGACAAGCCGCTGCTGCAGGAAGTGGCTGACCATTTCGGCAGCGACTATTCCAAGGTGCTGGAGCAGTTTGTCCTGGCCATGCCGCTGCCGGCGGGGCTACTGAATCTGCTGGGGAGCGGTGCACCGTCAAAACGCAAACAGCTGCTGAAGCTGGCCATGGCCACCGCCAACTCGCTGGAGCAGGGCTGGTGGCGCTCATCATGGAATGTGGGGCTGGATCTGGTCGCCAAGCTGATCGGGGCCACGCCGCAGCAGGTCTATCTGGGTGTGGTGCAAGCCTGTCTGACGGTGGCGCGACAGCCGCGTGCCGCGGCCTATACCTACCCGGCACGTTCCATTCTGCTGATCGAGGGCGAATACAAGCGGCCTGAACTGAAAAAGGCGGCCGTGCTGACCAGTCCCGACCAGCTGGAACAGGGCATACGCGAGTCCATCCGTCACCTGTCCAATGACCTGAAATTCGAGCGGGTACTGTTTTACCGCTACGACCACGACAGCCACAGCTTGCGTCTGAAATACCAGGTGGGGCTGGCCGAGGGCCACGCGCTGCGCAAGCTGCCGCTGGAGCTGGAGCCCGGCAGCTTTCTTGCCCTGCTCAGCAGCAAGGCGCAAAGCTTCCATGCGCCGGAGAGTGTGCGCAACCAGCTGGTGCGCAAGTACGAGGATGATTTTTTCGAACATATCGGAGATAGCGAATTCGCCATCATGAGCCTGTATCTGGGCCATCGGCTGGCCGGGGTGTTCTATGTCGACAATGGCCGCAGCGGCCGCAACATCGACGACACCAGCTATCACCGCTTCAAGGAACTGGTGGCCAGGCTGACGCCGCACCATTGATGCATGCAGTACACCGGTAAAACCATAAGTTCTCCCCATAACGACGAAGTCAAACAGCTGGCGCGGCTGGTGCAAAACAGCCGCGAGCGGCGCAAGCAGGGCCTGATGGTGCTGGAAGGCATTCATCTTATCCAGTCCTGTCTTGAGGCCGGCCTGCTGCCGCAGCGTGTCTATGTCAATGCCCAGGCGCTGGCCCATGCCGAGGTGGCCGCCCTGCTGGCGAGCTTGCCGGCCAGCTGTGCGCTGGCCATCCTGCCGGAGCCCGTCATGGCCAAGGCCAGTGCCCTGGCCACCCCGCCGGAGCTGCTGGCCCTGTGTGCCCGGCCACAACCGGCGGCCCCGGCTGCCGCGGCGGCGCGGGTGCTGCTGGAAGATATTCAGGACCCTGGCAATCTGGGCACCATCCTGCGCTGTGCTGCCGCCTCCGGCGTGCGCGAGGTGCTGCTGTCCAAAGGCTGTGTCGATGTCTATTCGCCCAAGGTGCTGCGTGCCGGCATGGGGGCGCACTTTGTGCTCAGCATTCATGAACAGGTCGAATTGGAGCAGGCCATGCGTGGCTTTGCCGGGCGCAAGCTGGTGACCTATCTGGAGGGCAGCAGCTCGCTGTACAGCCAGGACCTGACCGGTGCCGTGGCGCTGGTGTTCGGCAATGAAGGTGCCGGCGTGTCACCGGCGCTGCTGGCACTGGCCGATGCCCGCATCCGCATTCCCATGCCGGGGCATGCCGAGTCGCTGAATGTGGCCATGGCGGCTACCGTCTGCCTGTTTGAACGGGTGCGCCAGCTGGAACTGGCCGCCGCGGGCTGAGCCGCTTGCGCAGCTGGGTGCCTGCCTGGGCGGCTCACCGCAGCAGGATCTGCTGGCGGCTATCATTTTCAGAAGGTGGATAGGCCATGAAACTGTGCTGGAGCCTCACCCTGCTGCTTGGCCTGGCCCTGCCGGCGCTGGCGCAGAGCGTGCAAAGCGTGGCGGTGGATGTGGGCCATTCGCTGGCGGCGCCCGGTGCGCGCAGTGCCAGCGGCCAGACCGAGTTCAGCTTCAACCGGCGCATGGCCTTGCTGCTGGCCGAGCAGTTGCGTCAGCGTGGAGTCGAGGTGCAACTGATTGGTGCGGCAGGCGATATCCGGCAATTGAGCGAACGCACCCTGCAGGCGCAGGGGCGGCAATTGCTGCTGTCGGTGCATCATGATTCGGTACAGCCACAATACCTGTCTGAGGCTGGACGGTTTCAGGGTTACTCGCTGTTTGTTTCGCGCAAGAACCCCTTTGCCGAGCTGAGCCTGGCCTGCGCCCGGCAGATTGCACTGTCACTGCAGGAGGCAGGGGAGCGACCAACCCTGCATCATGCCGAAGCCATTGCCGGGGAAAACCGGCCCTTAGCGGATGCGGCGCTGGGGATTTACTGGTTTGATGATCTGGTGGTATTGAAAACGGCGACCCAGCCGGCGGTGCTGGTCGAGCATGGGGTGATCGTCAATCCGGCTGAAGAAGTGCGGCTGGCGCAGCCGGCGGTGACGCTCAAGCTGGCGCGGGCCGTGGCCGCGGGTGCTGCGCGCTGCCAGGCGGTGCCGGCCGCCGGCAGGCCATGAAACCAACCCTGCCGCCGGGAGGCGGGCAGGGGATTGGTGCTCGCTGACCACCCCGCTGCCGCTTTGCCCCTGCATGCGCTACCCCTGGTACTGTCGGCGTCGGCGGGCCTTGGTCCGTGGGGGTGCTGTGAGGCTTTGCCAGCCGCGCTTATTGCAGCTTGCTGTTCATGCAGCCGGCACTCTTGCACTCGCGCTTGCGGTCATTGATGAATTGCAGGCGGTCGATGGTGGTGCGGGTAGCGCAATCCAGGTTGACGAAAAAGCCGCGCTGATCGCTGTAGCTGCAATCGGCGTTGCGCTGGCGAATCCAGCTCAACTGGCTGTTTTTCAATTGTCTTCTGCCTTCGGCATCCAGCATCTTGGCCAGTTCGCCATAGCTCTCGTTCAGGTCTTTGTCGGCCTGGCTATACACCTTGTTCAGGCAGTACAGGCCATCAAAATCATTCCTGGGTTTGTCGCAGGCGGAATTGGCCAGGGCGCTGGCGCTCAAGGCCAGCAAGATCAGGCTCAGACAGGTTTTCATCGCATTCTCCGTGGGGTGTGCGGCTGGTTCAGCATGACTGCATTAGGTTTTATCGGGCAGGCCAAGCGCTAGGCGCGCCCTGGCGATGGCCTGGCTGCGGGCCTGGTCGACGGCGGCGGCGATCTGCCGCGGCTCGCTGCAGCTGCGGGCAATGGCACCGGCATCTACCTCCAGTGCCGCTTGCAGCATGCCTTCCATCCAGTCCACTTGCGGGTAGGCACAGTTTTCAAAATGCAAACGGCCACGGGCATCGGCCAGTACGGCACACAGCATCTGGCGGAAACGTTCCGGTCGGCGCAGGGCATCACAATCCTTGAACAGGCGCAGGATGGTGGCCGGTTTCATGTCGCCGGTGCAATGAATCTTGGTGTGATTGAGCACCGTGATGCGCGCCAGGTCACGGCATTCCGCCGGAACCCGCAGCCGTTCACATAATGCCAGCAAGGGTTTTTCACCGCGGGCCTCGTGTCCGATATGTCGCGGCAGGATGTCGGCCGGGGTCAGTGCCTTGCCCAGGTCATGGGTCAGGGCGGCAAAGCGTACTGCCAGTGGCTGCTGCATGCTGGCGGCGGTGTCGATCACCCGCATCACATGGTCGCCGGTGTCGATTTCCGGGTGGTAGTCCGCCCGTTGCGGCACGCCGAACAAGGCGTCAACTTCCGGCAGAATGCGTTGCAGCGCGCCACATTCGCGCAAGATCAGGAAAAATCGTGACGGTTTGTCTTCCAGCAGCGCCTTGGCCATTTCCTGCCACACCCGCTCGGCCACCAGCGCGTCCACCTCGCCGGCGGCCACCATGCCCTGCATCAGCTGCATGGTTTCCGGAGCAACGCTAAAACCGAAACGGGCGGCGAAGCGCGCCAAGCGCAGAATGCGGACCGGGTCTTCGGCAAAGGCCGGGCTGACATGGCGCAGTATCCCGTCGCGCAGGTCCTGCTGGCCGTGGTAGGGGTCGATCAGCTGGCCATGCTGGTCCTGGGCCATGGCATTGATGGTGAGGTCGCGCCGCGCCAGGTCCTGCTCCAGGGTGACGCTTTCATCGGCGTGAAAGGCAAAGCCATGGTAGCCCTTGCCGGTTTTGCGCTCGGTGCGTGCCAGTGCGTATTCTTCATGGCTGTGCGGGTGCAGGAATACCGGGAAATCCTTGCCCACCGGCTTGTAGCCCTGTTGCAGCATGCTTTCGACACTGGCACCCACCACCACCCAGTCCCGGTCCTTGACCGGCAGGCCAAGCAGGCGGTCGCGCACGGCGCCGCCGACAATATAGACCTGCATCAGCGAGCGGCTTCCCTGCGGTAATCAGACAGGATGAGATTGAATTCATCCTGGCCCAGGTAATGGGGGGCCACCACTTCCAGCGCGGTGGGGGCAAAGCCGAGCAGGGCGCTGGGGAAGGGCTGCGGGCTGACATTGTCCACGGCCAGCGAGCGCACATTGTCGCGGCTCATCAGGGTGGGGCCGGGCAGCAGCTCCATCATTCCGGCCTGCAGCATGGCCAGTCCTTGCGGCAGGCCGATGACCGGGCGCGGCGTGCCGCGCAGCCGGCCCACATAGTGCACCAGTTCAGCCAGGGTATAGCTGCGCGGGCCGGTCAGGTCCAGGCTCTGACCCACACTGTGCGGGTTTTGCAGGCAGGCGACCACGGCGCGCGCCAGGTCATCGGCCCATACCGGGGCAAAGCGGGTATTGGCACCGGCCAGTGGCAGCACGGGTAGTTTGTCCAGCAGCCCGGCAAACAGGGTGAGAAAGCTGTCGCCCCGCCCGAACACCACCGACGGCCGCAGAATGGTCCAGTCCAGTCCGCTTTCCCGCAGTCGTTGCTCGGCGATGCCCTTGGTTTGCTGGTAGTCGCTGGGTGCGTTGACATCGGCCCCCAGTGCGCTGATATGCAGCAGACGGCGTATCCCCTGCTTGTGGCAACTGGCGATGATCTTGTCCAGCAGCTCGACATGGGCATGTTCAAAGGCCTTGCGCGTGCCGTGCAGGATGCCCACCATGCTGATCACCGTGTCGTGGCCGGCCAGCAGCTGTTGCAAGGCCAGCGGGTGATGCACATTGGTGGAAACCACTTCGGTCTTGGGCAGGACGATGAGCGCGGCCTTGTTGCGGTCGCGATTGCGGGTGGCGATGGTCAGCGCGGCTTCCTTCTCGGCCAGCCGTTCTGCAATATAGCTGCCGATGAAGCCACTGCCGCCGATCAGGCAGATACGTCGATCATGCATTGCTTTCTCCTTGTGCTGCGGTGTTTCAGCGTGCCGGAATCGTGCCCATGCGGGTCTTCAGTGAAATATTGGCATGGCCGAAGGTGCTGGCATAGTAAGCGGCATTGGCCATGACCTTTTGCACATAGTCGCGCGTTTCGCTGAAGGGAATGGTTTCCGCATAGATGGTCCCGTCCAGCGGGCGGCCATCCTGCCAGGCGCGGGCGCGTCCCGGCCCTGCATTATAGGCGGCGGTGGCCATGACTTCGTTGCCGGACAGGCTGTCGCGGACATAGCGCAGATACCAGGTGCCCAGTTGCACATTGGTGTCGATATCGGTGACCGAATAGCTGGTCAGCCCCATCTTCTTGGCCACCCATTTGGCGGTGGCCGGCATCAGCTGCATCAGGCCGGAAGCCCCCACGCCGGAGCGGGCGGCGATGATGAAGCGGCTTTCCTGGCGGATCAGCCCATAGACCCAGGCATCGTCCACATCCAGCTGGCGGGCATAACGCTGGGTGATGTCGCGATAGGGTGTGAGGTAGCGCAGCGAATAATCGTGTTCTTCCTTGGTGCGCTCGGCACTGTAGATGGCCATGTCGTAAAACGCTTCGCGGCGGCCGATTTCTGCTGCGGCCAGCAGCTCCATGTCATTGCGGCCGCGCATGGCCCAGCGCCATTCGCGTTGGGCATCGCTGCGCAACTCCGGCTTGCCCGCGCTATTGCTGATGTCCAGCAAGGCCAGTGCGCGCTGGATGGCCGGATTGGCGCGCATGGCGCTGATGTCGGCAGCACTGGGGCCGGTTTTGCTGGCCGGGGTGGACAACGCATTGCCCAGTTCTTCCAGCGACAGCAAGGCGTAGTAATGATGGCCGATGCTGGCCTTGGCAAACAGTGCGGGTGCTTCACTGCCGCGGCCCAGCTGTTTCAGGCTGCGCGCGCGCCAGTATTGCCATGCCGGCTTGCTGGCCACGGCTGCGGGCATGGCGCGGGTGATCTGTTCCAGCTGCGCCCACTGTTCGCCACGCAAGGCCGCACGCGCCCACCATTCCCATTGTTCGGTGGTCAATTGCTGCGGGTCGGCCTTGGCATACCATTGCAGCGCCTGCGCCATCAGTTGCTTGCGCGCCGACAGCAGGGCCAGCTGTCCCCAGGCAAAGCCGCTGCGGTCCTTGCTCAGCGCGCCTTCCACGCTGAGCAGGCGGCTGACTGCTGCATTGCTGTCACTGCGTGCCTTGCTGACGATGCCATAGAGAATGGCTTCCTGGCCGCCGGCCGTAGCCGGACTGGCGGCAGCCGGATTGCTCAGTGCCGCATTGTCCAGCGGCAAATTGGTGGCATCAGCCAGCTGGCGTGCCTGGCTGAGGTAATTGCCGGCCAGCAGCAGGCGCACCCGCCGCCACAGCC
>NZ_JAELTZ010000159.1:0-328 GCF_016429115.1 Aquitalea sp. ASV15
GAGTCGAACATCGCAATCATGCTGTGCGGCTTAGTTGTTCTGGATGACGATCTTGGGGAATTTGCCGGAGAAGTCCTGGGCTTTTTCACCCACCTTGACCGCCAGCTTGCGCGCAATGTCCTTGTACCTGTCTCTTATACACATCTGACGCTGCCGACGAACGAACAACAGTGTAGATCTCGGTGGTCGGCGGATCATTATAAGGGGGGGGGGGGGGGGGGGGGGGGGGGGGGGGGGGGGGGGGGGGGGGGGGGGGGGGGGGGGGGGGGGGGGGGGGGGGGGGGGGGGGGGGGGGGGGGGGGGGGGGGGGGGGGGGGGGGGGGGGGGG
>NZ_JAELTZ010000160.1:0-327 GCF_016429115.1 Aquitalea sp. ASV15
GCTGCCCCTGCCGCACGCGGTCGCCCTGCGCCACCAGCGCGGTGAATCCGGCTCCAGCCAGCTGCACGGTGTCGATGCCGACATGCAGCAGGATTTCCGCACCATTGGCGGCGGTCAGCGTCAGGGCTGTCTCTTATACACATCTGACGCTGCCGACGAACGAACAACAGTGTAGATCTCGGTGGTCGCCGGATCATTAGAGAGGGGGGGGGGGGGGGGGGGGGGGGGGGGGGGGGGGGGGGGGGGGGGGGGGGGGGGGGGGGGGGGGGGGGGGGGGGGGGGGGGGGGGGGGGGGGGGGGGGGGGGGGGGGGGGGGGGGGGGGGGGG
>NZ_JAELTZ010000019.1:0-85454 GCF_016429115.1 Aquitalea sp. ASV15
AGGCGGCCGCGCTGCAATGCGGTGCTTGCGGCGGGCATGGCGGTCACCAGCATGTACGGCTGCTGGCCAGCTGGCTGAATGACCCGGCGCTGCGCCAGCAGCTGGCGGAACAGGGCCGTGCCATCCCGGCCGATACGGTTTTCCTGCCCGCACTGCACCTGACGCACAGCGACGAAATCCTGCTGCTGGATGGTGAAACACTGGCCGCCGAGGCGAGTGGGCGCCTGCCCGGCCTGCAGTCCGCATTACAGGCCGCCTCGGCCCTGGCACGGCGTCGCCGCGCGGAACAGGTCGGTCTTTCCTCCTCCGCCGACGACGCCACCCTGTTGCGGCAAATGCGCCAGAAAGGCGACGACTGGGCGGAAACGCGGCCGGAATGGGGGCTGGCCGGCAATGCGCTGTTCATTGCCGCCGCGCGCGCCAAGAGCAAGCGGCTTGATCTGGGGGGGCGTGCCTTCCTGCATGAATACGACTGGCGTGCCGATGCCGATGGCCGCGTCTTGCAGGGCATTCTGGCCGCGCCCATGGTGGTGGCGCACTGGATCAACATGCAGTATTTCGCCTCCACGGTGGACCCGCGCCGTTTTGGTAGCGGCAACAAGCTGCTGCACAATGTGGTGGGGGGGCGCATCGGCGTATTCGAAGGCAATAGCGGCGATTTGCGCATCGGCCTGGCCTGGCAGTCGCTGCATGACGGTCAGCGCCTGCGCCATGCACCGCTGCGTCTGGCCGCCTGCATCGACGCGCCGCCGGACAAGCTGGCCGCCGCGCTGCTGGCGCAGCCCATCCCCCGGCAACTGGTGGAAAACGGCTGGCTGCATCTTTACTGCGTGCATGGCCCAACACCGCTGCGCTGGCATGCCAATGGCTGGCAGCATGACTGAGCTGCGGGTGGTGCTGTTTGCCCAGGCTGACAAGCAGGCTGCCAGCCGGCGCTTGTCCCCACTGCCGGTGCCGGCAGCCACTACCCGCTCACCCGTTAAAGGCGGCAGGGTCGCCGCAATACTGCATTACCGGAATCACATCGCATCATGAAATCACTTCCTCCCACTTCCGCCGGACTGGATCAGGCCGCGGCGCTGTTGCGCGCCGGCGAGCTGGTGGCCGTTCCTACCGAAACCGTTTACGGGCTGGCGGCCGATGCCACCCAGCCCGATGCGGTGGCCGCGATTTTCCGCGCCAAGAACCGGCCTGCCGATCACCCGCTGATTGTCCATCTGGGCGGCCTTGCACAACTGCCGCAATGGGCGGAGCGCATTCCGGACTGTGCCTGGCCGGTGATCGAAGCCTTCTGGCCCGGCCCACTGACCCTGGTGCTGCCCGCCACTGCCAGGGTGCCGGCCATTGTCAACGCCGGACAGGAGACGGTGGCCTTGCGCTGGTCCAGCCATCCCTTGTTGCAAGCCTTGCTGGACCGGCTGCAACGCCCGGTGGCCGCGCCATCGGCCAACCCCTTCTGCCGCATCAGTCCCACCTCCGCCGCGCATGTGCGCGCCCATATGGCAGGCCGCATTGCCGCCGTGGTGGAGGGGGGGCCGTGCAGCGTGGGCATCGAATCCACCATTCTCGATCTCAGCAGCGCACGGCCGGCCATCCTGCGTCCCGGCGCCATCAGCGCCGCCATGTTGCAGCCTTACCTCGACCTGGCCGAGAGTGCTGCGCCCGACGCGCCACGGGTGCCGGGCAATCTGGCCGCGCATTATGCGCCGCGCCAGCCCTGCTACCGGCTGGAAGCCTCGCAGATGCAGGCGCATGCCGATGACCGTGGCTGGCAGCAGGCTGCCGTACTGGCCATGGAAGCACCGGCCCAGCCTTGCGGCTGGTTCAAGCGCATGCCGGCCACGCCGGACGGCTACGCCCAGGCCCTGTATGCCGCCTTGCACGAGGCCGATGCCAGTGGCTGCGCCGCGGTGTGGATCGTATTGCCACCGGATCAGGCCGCCTGGCGGGCAGTGCGCGACCGACTGCTGCGGGCGGCGCGGCCGTGGTGCCCCTCCGGTGCCAGCCATGCCGGCTAGGCGCCAAGCCGGGCCAGCCGACCCGGCGGCGGCTGCCGCGCAGGATTATCTTGCCGCCACGCTTGACCCGCACTTGTACGCGATAGGATAATTCTCCGTTTTTTCAACTGCTTAGTCATGCTTGCCGCCGCAGCTGCCATCGAGGCCGCCCCTCTGCCTGACGGGTGTCATCTCGCTGAAATTGAGGCAGTTTTTGAGGGCAGCTTCCTGACGAAAGCAGGCACATACCGGTCGCAATGAACAGTCATCAGATTACCGCCAGTCGTCTTGAAAGCCCCGCCCAGGCAGGAGGGCTCTCCCCATTGCCCGCCCGCCGCCTGTCAGTCGCCCCCATGCTGGACTGGACCGACCGCCACTACCGCTACTTTGCCCGGCAAATCAGCCGCCATACCTGGCTGTATACCGAAATGGTCACCACCGGTGCACTGCTGTATGGCGATGTGGAGCGGCATTTGCGCTTTGACGAGGCCGAACACCCCGTCGCCCTGCAACTGGGTGGCTCCGAGCCAGCCGAGCTGGCCCAGTGCGCGCGGCTGGCGCAGCAGTGGGGCTATGACGAGGTCAACCTCAACGTCGGCTGCCCCTCCGAGCGGGTGCAGAAGGGGGCGTTTGGTGCCTGCCTGATGGCCGAGCCGCAACTGGTGGCCGACTGCGTCAAGGCCATGCGTGATGTGGTGGACATCGATGTCACCGTCAAGCACCGCATCGGTATCGACCAGATCGAGCATTACGACTATCTGGCCGGCTTTGTCGACCAGGTGGCTGCTGCCGGTTGCAGCACTTTTATCGTGCATGCGCGCAATGCCATCCTCAAGGGCCTCAGCCCCAAGGAAAACCGTGAAATCCCGCCGCTGAAATATGACTACGTCTACCGCCTGAAACAGGAAAGACCGGAGCTGGAAATCCTGATCAACGGTGGCATCAAGACCAATGCCGACATCGCCGAACACCTGCGCCATGTCGACGGCGTGATGGTGGGGCGCGAGGCTTATCACAATCCCTGGCTGATGGCCGGGTGGGATGCTGCTTTCTATGGCGATGACAGCAGCGCGGTGACCCGCCAGCAAGTGGTGGAGGCCATGCTGCCGTATATCCGCGCCCGTCTGGCCGAGGGCCACAAGCTGCGTAATATTGCCCGCCATATACTGGGCCTGTTCCAGGGCATGCCGGGGGCACGCCAGTGGCGACGCATGCTGTCCGACGCCAAGCTGCTGGATGGTGCCGACGAAGGTCTGCTGCTGCAGGCATTGGCGGCCATGCCGTCCCGCGTGTCCGACACCGAATAATCCGTGCTGACAGCAGGGTGGACGCGGCATGGTTGGCCGCTTACCCTGCTGTTCTGCTCTGTACGCAACAGGATGAATCCACATGTTCGACAAACTGGTATTGGCCAGCAATAACGCAGGCAAGCTCAAGGAATTTTCCGCGCTGCTGGCACCGCTGGGTGTCACCGTCATTCCGCAGGGGCAGCTCAATGTGCCGGAGTGCCCGGAGCCGCATTACACCTTTCTGGAAAATGCGCTGGAAAAAGCCCGTCACGCCAGCCATGTCACCGGCCTGCCGGCGCTGGCCGACGATTCCGGCATCTGCGTGGAGGCGCTGGGCGGCAAGCCCGGTGTGTTATCGGCGCGCTATGCCGGCGAGCCCAAATCGGACGTGCGCAACAACGCCAAGCTGATTGAAAAACTGCAAGGCAAGGCCAATCGCCGCGCCTGGTATTACTGCGTGCTGGTACTGGTACGCCATGCCGACGACCCGCAACCGCTGGTGGCCGATGGCATGTGGTATGGCGAAGTGCAGGATACGGCGGCAGGCGAGGGCGGTTTCGGTTACGACCCCTACTTCTACCTGCCGGAATTCGGCTGCACCGTGGCGCAGCTGGCGGCCGAGGACAAGAATCGCGTCAGCCATCGTGGCAAGGCCATGCAGGCTTTGCAGGCCAAATTGCGTGAGCTGGCATGAGTGTGATTGACCTGTCCGGGCTGAAAGGTGGCCTGCGTGAACTGCCACCGCTGTCCTTATATATCCATTTCCCCTGGTGCGTGCGCAAATGCCCGTATTGCGACTTCAACTCGCACGAGCTGAAAAGCAGTAACGGCCAGACCGTGCAGTGGAATCCGCAAGCAGGCGTCGCCAGCGGCGGTTTCGATGAAATGGCCTATGTGCAAACCCTGCTGCGCGATCTGGAATACAGCCTGCCGGCGATCTGGGGCCGCAGTGTCAGCACCATCTTCATGGGGGGCGGCACGCCCAGCCTGTTTTCTGCCCAGGCCATGGACATGCTGCTGGCTGGCATTCGCGCCCGGCTGCGGCTGTCGCCGGAGGCGGAAATCACCATGGAAGCCAACCCCGGTACTTTCGAAGCGGAAAAATTCCGTGGCTACCGCGAGGCCGGCATCAACCGCCTGTCCATCGGCATCCAGAGTTTCAATCCGCAGCATCTGCAAGTGCTGGGGCGGATTCATGATGGCGACGAGGCGCGCCGCGCCATCGACATCGCGCTGTCCTGTTTTGATAACGTCAATCTCGACCTGATGTACGCCTTGCCCGGCCAGACGCTGGAGCAGGCGCTGCAGGATATCGACACCGCCTTGTCGCATGGCATCACTCATCTGTCGGCTTATCACCTCACCATCGAACCCAACACGCTGTACGCTGTACGCACACCGCAAAACCTGCCGGATGACGAGGTGTCGGCTGACATGCAGGAGGCCATCGAGGCGCGACTGGCCGCCGCCGGTTTCGAACACTACGAAACCTCGGCCTTTGCCCGCCCCGGCAGGCGCAGCCGCCACAATGTCAATTACTGGCAGTTTGGCGACTATCTGGGCATCGGTGCCGGCGCGCACGGCAAGATCAGCAGCCACGAGGGCATTGTGCGCGAAATGCGTCACAAGCAACCGGCGGCCTATATCCAGGCGGTGGCCGACGGCCAGCCGGTACAGAGCAGCCGCAAGGTAAAGCGCGACGAATTGCCGTTTGAATTCATGATGAACCTGCTGCGCTTGACCGGCGGTTTTGAAACGCGCCTGTTCACCGAGCGCACCGGTTTGCCTGTATCCTGTATCCGCAATGAATTGCAGCAGGCCATCCAGCAAGGATTGCTGGAGCAGGATGCCACCACCATTCGCCCCACTTTGCAGGGGCAACGTTTTCTCAATGACCTGTTAACCCTGTTTCTCGGGGACGGAGACCAGTAAATGACCAAAGAAATCATCCATACCGAACATGCCCCGGCCGCCATCGGTGCTTACTCCCAGGCCGTGAAGGCTGGCAACACCGTTTACCTGTCCGGCCAGATCCCGCTGGACCCGGCCAGCATGACCGTGGTGGAAGGTGGCTTTGCCGCTGAAACCCATCAGGTATTCAAGAACCTGAAAGCCGTGTGCGAAGCCGCCGGCGGCAGCCTGGATCAGATCGTCAAGCTCAATGCCTACCTGACCGACCTGTCCAACTTCGCTACCTTTAACGAAATCATGGGCCAGTACTTCAGCCAGCCTTACCCGGCACGTGCTGCCGTGGGCGTGGCCAGCCTGCCCAAGGGCGTGCAAGTGGAAGCCGAAGCGGTACTGTTCCTGGGCTGATTTTTCGCTCTGGACGCACAGAAACAGGCGATTGCGGTCGCCTGTTTTTTATTTGCGCAGCGGCCTGCCTGATGGCGCAGCAGCCAGCACAGGCGGAATCGGCTCTTATCAGGAGTCCGAACCCTCCTGCCGGAGTGCTGGCCATGTCGCGAGTTCTTGTCTTGTTATGCGGGTTGCTGCTGCCTGCCGGATTGGCGGCGGCGGTATTCAAGTGCATTGGTCCCCAAGGGCAGCACAGTTATCAGGATCATCCCTGTCCGGCCGATCATGTTGCGCACACGCTGCACGGTGGCAGCTTCAGCCTGGTGACGCGTGAACCCTACCAGCTGCGGGCCTTGCAAGACAGCCGGCAGCAAACTGCCAGACAAGCCGGCACCCTGCAGCAGGAGCAAGCCAAGGCGCAGCAGTTGCGCCAGCGCCAGCTTGTGCAGCAGCGCAAACATTGCAGCCGCCTGCACAACAGACATCACACACTGCAGCGCCAGCTGTCGCGCAGTCGTTCTGCCTTGCAAACACAGCGTTTGCAAAGCCGGCTTGCCAGCCTGAGCAAGGACTTGCACGATGCGGCTTGCCCATCCTGAACCGAGACCGCCATGCCGCGCTACACCTATGAAATCGTCAATGTCTTTGCCGAAAGCACCTTTGGCGGCAATCCGCTGGCCGTGTTCTGCCAGGCCGAGGGGCTGAGCGAGCTGGAAATGCAGCTGCTGGCGCGGCAGATGAATTTGTCGGAAACCGTATTCCTGCTGCCTTCCACGCAGGCGGCTGCCCATTTGCGCATTTTCACGCCCGCACACGAACTCCCTTTTGCGGGCCATCCCACCCTCGGCGCTGCCAGCGTGCTGCATCGCAGGCAAGCCCTGGGAGATGCTTTCTCCTTGCAGACGGCCGCCGGGGTGATTCCCATCCGCCAGCAGGACGGTTTGTTCACCCTGCAAGCCAATGCCGCCGGCGAGCGCCCCTCCGGCCTCAGTGCCGCACAAGCGGCCGCCATGCTGGGCCTGCCGGCGCAGGCGGTGCTGGCCGCGCCCAGCTGGCTGAATACCGGCAGCGAGCAGTTGCTGATCGCCGCGGCCAGCCGCGATGCAGTGTTGGCCGCGCGCCCGGTGGCCGAGCTGTTTTTGCGCGATGCCTGCCTGTATCCCGGCCGCAGCGTGGCCTATCTGTGGCATGAGGCGGAGGGTGTGGCGACCGTGCGGCTGTTTTATGGCCAGGATGGTGCGGTGCTGGAGGATCCGGGCACCGGCTCGGCTTGTGCCAATCTGGGTGGCTGGTGCAGCCTGCACCAGCGCTATCCGCTGCAATGGCGGGTGGAGCAGGGGGCCGTGTTGCAGCGCCCCAATGTATTGCACTTGACGGTGGATGAGGCGCGTCGTATTTATGTCGGCGGTAAGGTTGTGGCGCTGGCGCAGGGCGTGTTCACTTTGTGAAACAAGCGTATGACTTGACGCAATGCCGACCCCTTGGCATGCTAGAGTTGCAGCTCCAAACTAGCGTTTCATAAAGACAGACAACACGAGGAAAGACATCATGAGCAAGTTGTGGAAAGCGGCCGCCCTGGCCCTTGGATTGGCCGCATTGTCGCACAGCGTACTGGCCGACAGCCCGATCGGCAGCTGGAAGACCATCGACGATGACACCAAGCAAGCCAAGGCGGTGGTACAGATTGCCGAAGGCGCCAACGGCGAATTGTCCGGCAAGATCGTCAAGCTGTTCCAGAACCCGGAAGTGGTGTGCGAGGCCTGCGATGGCGACCGCAAGGGCAAGCCGGTCAACGGCATGACCATTCTGTGGGGGCTGAAGAAAGATGGTGACAGCTGGGCCAACGGCAAGATTCTTGATCCGCATAACGGCAAGGTGTACAGCGCCAAGATGAAGCTGGTGGAAGGTGGCAAAAAGCTGGAAGTGCGCGGCTTCCTCGGCGTGTCGCTGCTGGGGCGCACCCAGGTGTGGGAACGTCAGCAATAATCCTGTCCGCTGCGACAGTCAGGGCGGAGTGCCGGCAGCGGCCTCCGCCTTGTTTTTTGGGTACAATCGGCGCTGATGACCCATGCCAACGACCTCGCCGGCCAGCCGCTCAATGTAGCGCCAGCCCTGGCCAAGAAACTCGAAAAACTCGGCCTGCGCCGGCGCTTTGACCTGGTGTTGCACCTGCCGCTGCGCTACGAAGACGAAACCCATCTCTACCCGATCACGGCCGCGCCCTACGGCCAGCCAGTGCTGGTGGAGGGGCGGGTGATTGCGCACGAAGTCCAATTCCGTCCGCGCAAGCAGCTGCTGGTGCGTATCGAAGACGCCAGCGGCGTGCTGCTGCTGCGCTTCATCCATTTTTATCCCAGCCAGCTCAAGCAGTTTGCCGATGGCGCGCTGCTGCGTGCCATGGGCGAGATCCGTCGTGGTTTCCATGGTGACGAGATGGTGCACCCGAAAACCCGCGAAGTGGTTGATGGCACACCGCTGGCGGAAAGCCTGACGCCGGTCTATCCCACCGTCAATGGCGTGACCCAGCCCATGCTGCGCAAGCTGATCCGCAGCGAACTGCAAAGCCTGCCATTGCCGGAAACCCTGCCACCCTCCGTCATTGCCCATTTGCAGCTGCAAAGCTTTGCCGATGCCGTGCGGCTCTTGCATTCACCGCCACCGGAATACAGTGCCAGCCAGCTGAGCGAGCCGGCCTTGCCGGCCTGGCAAAGGCTGAAGTTTGACGAGCTGATGGCGCAGCAGCTGTCGATGCGTCTGGCTTATCGCGCCAGACGGCAGGGCCGGGCCCCGGTGGTGCGTGGCAGTGGTCGCCTGCGCGAGGCCATGTTTGCCAGCTTGCCCTTCCATCTCACCGCGGCACAGCGCAAGGTGCTGGACGAAATCGATACCGATCTGGCACAGGCCCACCCCATGCATCGCTTGTTGCAAGGTGATGTGGGCAGCGGCAAAACCGTGGTAGCCGCATTGGCCGCACTCACCGCCATCGAGGCCGGATTCCAGGTAGCGCTGATGGCCCCCACGGAAATCCTGGCCGAGCAGCATTATCGCAAGCTGTCCGGCTGGCTGGAGCCCCTGGGGCTGACGGTGAGCTGGCTCTCCGGCAGCCTGCGCAAAAAGCAGAAAGCACTGGCGCTGGAGCAGATGGCCAGTGGTGCGGCCCATCTGGTGGTGGGAACGCATGCGCTGTTTCAGGACGGGGTGGATTTCGCCCGGCTGGGGCTGGCCATTGTCGATGAGCAGCACCGTTTCGGGGTCGGACAGCGGCTGGCACTCAAGCAAAAGGGCCAGGAACCGCATCAGCTGATGATGTCGGCCACGCCGATTCCGCGCACCCTGGCCATGAGTTTTTACGCCGATCTGGATGTATCGGTGATCGACGAATTACCTCCGGGCCGCACCCCGATAGTCACCAAGCTGATCAACAGCAGTCGGCGCGAAGAAGTCGTCGATTTCGTGCACAAGACCTGCAGCGAAGGTCAGCAGGTGTACTGGGTGTGCCCGCTGATCGAAGAGTCGGAAACCCTGCAGCTGCAGACGGCAGTGGAAACCCACCGCCAGTTGGCCGCCCAGCTGGGGCAGTGGCATGTCGGCCTGCTGCACGGCCGGATGAAAGCGGATGAAAAGGCGGCGGTCATGTTGGCTTTTGGCAGTAACCAGCTGCAAATCCTGGTGGCCACCACCGTCATCGAAGTCGGCGTGGATGTGCCCAATGCCTCGCTGATGGTGATCGAGCATGCCGAGCGCATGGGGCTGGCCCAGTTGCACCAGCTGCGTGGCCGGGTAGGGCGCGGCAGTGCCCGCAGTGTCTGCATGCTGCTGTTTGAAAATCCGCTGTCTGATGTGGCCAAGGCGCGCTTGAAAGTCATTTACGAGAATGTCGATGGTTTCGAGATCGCCCGCCAGGATTTGCTGATTCGTGGGCCGGGTGAATTCCTGGGTGCCCGGCAAAGCGGCGTGCCCATGCTGCGTTTTGCCAATCTGGAAGAGGATATTGCCCTGCTGGAGGCGGCACGGGAGCTGGCACCGGAAATCCTCTCGCGCTGGCCGGAAGCGGCAGAAGCCCATCTGGAGCGCTGGCTGTCTGGCCGTGAACAGTTTCTTACCGCATGAATCCCGTCAGAGCAGCGGCATAGCCGGCTGGATGGGCGGATGCCTTGGTGGGCACAGCGCCTTGTCGCGAACGACCGCTGCAACATCCGCGCAGGTCTGGGCAGGGCAGGGCAGGGCAGGGCAGGGCAGGGCAGGGCAAAAAAAGCGCCTCATCCGTAGGGATGAGGCGTCAAGGGATTGCTGCAAACAACAAAGGAGAAACCATGATGAAACGTGATTATATTAGCAAATAATAAATTTATGAATCAATGTTGGAGAATCACTTGCTTGATGCAGGTCAAGCGCGATCCGGCATGATGAGCATCATAGAAAAAGCCGCCCGTGGGCGGCTTGATCGATAGCAGCAGGCCGTATTACTTCAGCCAGTTGCTGGCCAGGTAGTACAGGCCGCCAGACAACAGCATGGCTACCGGCATGGTAAACAACCAGGCCAGCAGAATGGAGCGCACGGTAGACCACTGCAGGCCGGCCTTGTCGGCCACCATGGTACCGGCCACGCCGCTGGACAACACATGCGTGGTCGAAACCGGCAAGCCAAACTGACTGGCCAGGCCGATGGATACCGCGGCAGTCAGCTGGGCCGACATCCCCTGGGCATAGGTCATGTCTTTCTTGCCGATGCCTTCACCGACAGTCTTCACCACGCGACGCCAGCCAATCATGGTGCCACCGCCCAGAGCCAGCGCCACCGCGATGATGACCCAGGTCGGGGCGTATTCGGTGGTGACGGTCAGGTCCTTGCGCAGATTGTTCAGCAATTGCTTGTCATCGCTGCTCAGATTGGGCAGGGAGCCAGCCTTCTTCGCGGCATCGTCCAGGCAGAGCAGGTCGGTGCGGACGTCCCAGCGCTTGCTGTCCGGCAGATTGCGATATGTGCTGCCATCGCCCAGGGCAGCAATCAGCTTGTCCGCCGTTTGCAGGGTATCGCGCGGGCGGCAATCGTGGATATTGCTGCCGGCGGCAGCCGGCTTGAACATGCTATCCAGTTCGTTCTGATGACGATTGTAGAACTGTTGCAGATGCAGGGCGGCATCGCGGGTGCGTTCGATCTGGTAAGGCGTGCTGTCCAGATTCAGTACATATTTCGCCGGGACGATGCCGATCAGCACCAGCATGATCAGGCCGACCCCTTTTTGGCCGTCATTCGAACCATGCGAGAAGCTCACGCCCATGGAGCTGACGATCAGCATGAAGCGCATCCAGAACGGCGGGTGCTTGCGCCCCTCAACCTGCTGCCGCTGGAAAGGCGTCTTGTGCATATTGCTTTGCGGACGGGCACGGCGCAGGGCCAGTACCAGCAGGCCGGACAACAGTGCACCGACCAGCGGCGAACACAGCAGCGAGGCACCGACATCAATCGCCTTGCCCCAGTTGACACCTTGTGCCAGCGGCGTGCCGTTGATCAGGCTGTTGGCCAGGCCCACGCCGAGAATGGCACCAATCAGGGTATGCGAGCTGGAGGCCGGCAAACCGAAATACCAGGTACCCAGATTCCAGGCAATGGCGGCGGCCAGCAGGGCGAACACCATGGCCATGCCGCGAGCGGTATTGACCGAAACCAGCAGATCCACTGGCAGCAGATGCACGATGGCATAGGCGACGGCCAGGCCGCCGGTCAATACGCCGAGAAAGTTGAACACGCCAGAGGCAAACACCGCCAGCCGGGGCTTCATCGACTGGGTATAAATGACGGTGGCAACGGCATTGGCCGTATCGTGAAAACCGTTGATGAATTCGAAGGCCAGGACAAAGCCTAGCGACAAAATCAGGGTGATGGCCACATGAGTGTCCAGCCCTGCAAAGAGGTCCAGCATGATCGTGAAAATCGTGTGAAGGAAAGCCGGGATTGTTGAGTCCAGGCCGGTATGCGTCAAGTAAATGAAACAAAAAAAACCGGGCTTGTCGTATTCCCGTCGCGGGAAAGTGGCCCTTCTTGACAGGGCGGGTTTTCACCCGGTTTTTTCAGGCTTTGTCCGCAGTCTGTCGCACGCTTTCATGCTGAAAACGGCTGCCTTACAAAACAACACCCCGCGTGCATGACAGCAGGCGGGGTGTTGCTGGGGGAGGACAGAATCAGCCGAATTTGCCGGTGATGTAATCCTCGGTAGCCTTTTGTTTTGGCGCCGTGAAGATATTGTCGGTTTCGCCGAATTCCACCAGCTCGCCCAGATACATATAGGCGGTGAAGTCGGACACCCGGGCCGCCTGCTGCATATTGTGCGTCACGATGGCGATGGTGTAGTCCTCTTTCAGTTCATGAATGAGTTCTTCGATGTGCGCCGTGGAAATCGGGTCCAGTGCCGAGGTCGGTTCGTCCAGCAGCAGCACTTCCGGGCGCGAGGCGACCGCACGGGCAATGCACAGACGCTGCTGCTGACCACCGGACAGCGAGTTACCCGACTGTTTCAGCTTGTCCTTCACTTCATCCCACAGCGCAGCCTTGCGCAGCGCCCACTCTACCCGGTCGTCCATTTCGGTCTTGGCCAGCTTCTCGTACAGCTTCACCCCGAAGGTGATGTTGTCGTAGATGGACATCGGGAAAGGAGTCGGCTTCTGGAATACCATGCCCACCTTGGCGCGCAGCAGGTTGATATCCACATCGCGGCCCAGGATGTTGTTGCCGTCCAGCAGGATTTCACCTTCGGAACGCAGCCCCGGATACAGCTCGTACATGCGGTTGAAGGTGCGCAGCAGGGTAGATTTACCGCAACCGGACGGGCCGATGAAGGCCGTGACCATGCGCGGGGCAATATCCAGATTGATGTTCTTCAATGCGTGGAAGTTGCCGTAGAAAAAGTTCAGATTCTTGACCTGAAGCTTGACGTTGTTATCAGCCATAGTCGTCATGCCTTAATGCGATTGGGTTTTCTGGCTGCCCATCCAGCGGGCAAGGATATTAAGCGTCAACACGCTCAGGGTAATCAGCAACGCACCGGTCCAGGCCAGAGTGTGCCAGTCTTCGTACGGGCTCATGGCAAACTGGAAAATCACGATGGGCAGGTTGGCCATCGGCTGGTTCATATTGCTGTTGAAGAACTGGTTGTTCAGCGCGGTAAACAGCAAGGGCGCGGTTTCACCCGAAATACGGGCAATGGCCAGCAGGATGCCGGTCAGCACGCCGGCCTTGGCCGAACGCAGGGTCACATAGAGGGTGATTTTCCACTGCGGTGCCCCCAGTGCGGCAGCGGCTTCGCGCAGGGTGTTGGGCACCAGGCGCAGCATGTTTTCCGTGGTGCGTACCACAACCGGAATCACCAGCAGTGCCAGTGCCAGCGAGCCGGCCCAGCCGGAGAAGTGCCCGACGCTGACAACATACACTTCATAGACAAACAGGCCGATCACGATGGACGGTGCCGACAGCAGGATGTCGTTGATGAAACGGGTGGCCGGTGCCAGCCAGCCGCGCTGACCGAACTCCGCCAGGTAAATGCCGGCCAGGATGCCGATCGGCGTGCCGATCAGCGTGCCGAAAAGGGTCATGGCCAGGCTGCCGTAAATGGCATTGGCCAGACCGCCCTGGGCGCCTGGAGGTGGCGTGCTCTGGGTGAACACCTGCATATTGATGCCGGACAGGCCGTGCTGCAGCAGGGTGATCAGAATCCAGAACAGCCAGAACAGGCCAAAAGCCATCGTCAGGGTGGATGCACCCATATTGAAGGCATTCACCAGACGGCGACGACGATAGATAGAAGTATTCATGGTGCTGCTGCTTCCGCTGCGATCCTGAACATTCAGGGATTCGCTCAATGTGCTGTTAGCCATGATGATAGCGCCTTGTCAGGATGCCTTGCCTTCCTGTTTCTGCAGACGCAGCAACAGGAGCTTGGCGCAGGCCAGTACGACGAAGGTGATGAAGAACAGGATCAGACCCAGTTCAATCAGCGAGGCCATGTGGAATTCCCCGGTGGCTTCGGCAAATTCGTTGGCCAGTGCCGAGGAAATCGACTGACCCGGCTCGAACAGGCCAACGGCAAAGCGCGAGGAGTTACCGATCACGAAGGTCACCGCCATGGTTTCACCCAGGGCGCGGCCCAGACCCAGCATGATGCCGCCCACCACGCCGGTCTTGGTGTAGGGCAGAACCACGTAGCGCACGACTTCCCAGGTGGTGGAGCCCAGACCGTAGGCCGACTCCTTGAGCATGGTCGGCACCACTTCAAACACATCACGCATGACCGAGGCGATGAAGGGAATCACCATCACCGCCAGGATCAGCCCGGCAGTAAAGACCCCAATCCCCATCGGCGCACCCTGGAACAGCAGGCCGATCAGCGGAATATCACCCAGGTTGTCGATCAGTACCGGCTGGACGTGGTCGGCAAACAAGGGGGCAAACACAAACAGGCCCCACATGCCGTAAATGATGGAGGGAATGCCGGCCAGGAGTTCGACCGCAATACCCAGCGGACGCTTGAGCACGTTGGGGCAAAGCTCGGTCAGAAACACGGCAATGCCGAAGCTGACGGGCACACCAATCAGCAGGGCGATCACCGAAGTGGCCAGGGTGCCGAATACCGGCACCAGCGCGCCGAATTTCTGCCCGACCGGATCCCAGTCGCTATCGACCAGAAAGCTCCAGCCAAAACGGCTCAGGCTGGGCATGGCACCAATAATGAGGGAAATCAGGATGCCCACCAGCAAGGCCAATACCAAAAAGGCAAAGCAGCGAGTGGATACCCTGAAGATATTGTCTAGCAGCATCTGGCGCTGCATTTGCTGGTTATTGCTGAACTTTTCCATGAGGATACTCGGTCGCGTCTCAGACAAAAAGCCGGGGTTGCTCACCCCGGCCTTGGTGCCACACCGGCAGCTGCATCAGCTTGCGCGCTGCTGGCCGGTGTCGCCATGCTCACTCAGTTCAGAACCGGCTTGCCGCTGGCGTCGGTGATCTGCTTCCAGCTGGTGTGAATTACGGCTTTCACGCTATCCGGCATCGGGATGTAATCCAGTTCCAGCGCGGTCTTGTCGCCATTCTTGTAAGCCCAGTCGAAGAACTTCAGCACCTCGGTACCCTGTGCCGGCTTGTCCTGTTTCTTGTGCATCAGGATGAAAGTGGCACCGGAAATAGGCCAGCTATCCTTGCCCGGCTGATTGGTAAGGATCAGGTAGAAACCTGGTGCTTTTTTCCAATCTGCGTTGGCAGCGGCAGCCTTGAAGGTTTTTTCGTCCGGAGCAACAAAGTTGCCGGATTCATTCTTCAGTTGACCGTAAGTCAGTTTGTTTTGTTTGGCGTAGGCATATTCAACATAACCGATGGCACCCTTGATGCGGGTTACATAGTTGGCCACGCCTTCGTTACCCTTGCCACCCACACCGGTCGGCCAGTTTACAGCGGTATTGGAGCCCACTTTGCTGGACCATTCGCTGGAAACCTTGGACAGGTAGTTGGTGAAGATGAAGCTGGTACCCGAGCCATCGGAACGACGTACCACGGTGATCTTCTGATCCGGCAGCTTCACGCCCGGGTTCAGGCCGGCAATAGCCGGGTCATTCCACTTCGAGACCTTGCCCAGGAAGATGTCAGCCAGCAAGGAACCGGTAAACTTCACCTGGCCGGCGGCGATGCCGGGAACATTGATAACCGGTACAACACCACCGATTACCGTCGGGAACTGGGTCAGGCCGGACTTTTCCAGCTCTTCCGGCTTCAGCGGCATGTCGGAAGCACCGAAATCAACAGTCTTGGACTGGATTTGCTTGATGCCGCCACCAGAACCGATGGACTGGTAGTTCATGCTGTTGTTGGTCGTAGCCTTGTAGTTGGTTGCCCATTTTGCATACAAGGGGTAGGGGAAGGTTGCGCCAGCGCCGGTGATGTCGGCAGCCATAGCTGCGCCAGCGAAGAAGCCGGCGGACAAGGCCAGCGAGGCGACCAGACGTACGGACTGTTTCATGCTTGCTCCTGAATTATTAGGGTAAGGCCCTGCGAGGTGTTGAGGCGCATCCTATCCCTTGTAGTTTTCAGAAATATTACAAGTCGTGGAAAAGCAGATTGCGGAGTTTTGACGACGCCGGGACTAGGGATATAATCCGCAGCACTTCAATGGAGGCACCCGGACATGGCAGGCAAGCTGATTATCGGAAACTGGAAAATGAACACCCGTGCGCAAAGCGCACAATCCCTGCTGGATGCCTTACTGGAACAGCCGGCATGTGATCAGCCCTGGGTCGGGGTGGCCGCGCCTGCGGTGTATCTGGCAGCCCTCGGTGCACGTCTGCAGGGGCGCGCCATCCGTCTGGCGGCACAGGATGTCAGTGCCTTTACCAGCGA
This sequence comes from Aquitalea sp. ASV15, assembly GCF_016429115.1. Classification (NCBI taxonomy): domain Bacteria; kingdom Pseudomonadati; phylum Pseudomonadota; class Betaproteobacteria; order Neisseriales; family Chromobacteriaceae; genus Aquitalea; species Aquitalea sp. ASV15. The sequence goes on from NZ_JAELTZ010000019.1 coordinate 15,966, forward strand.
CGGGGCGTACACCGGCGAAGTCTCCGCCGCCATGCTGCAGGATATCGGCTGCGCTTACGTCCTGGTGGGGCATTCCGAGCGTCGACAGTATTTCGCCGAGAGCAATCCGCAGTTGCTGGCCAAGATGAACAATGCCATGGCTGCAGGTCTGGTGCCGGTGCTGTGCGTGGGCGAAACGCTGGAACAGCGCGAGCAGGGCAGCTACCTGGCAGTGATCCATCAGCAATTGTCCATACTGGCTGATATCGCGGCCGGGGAGTACCTGATTGCCTACGAACCGGTATGGGCCATCGGCACCGGCAAGGTGGCGACACTGGAGCAGATTGCTGAAATCCACAGCGCCATCAAAACGTGGTGCTTGCAAAATGCCAAGCCATCCGCTAGTATTCGCGTCCTCTACGGCGGCAGTGTAAAGGCAGAGAATGCCGAGTCAATCCTGATGACAGACAATGTCGATGGAGCCCTTGTTGGTGGGGCATCTCTGGACGCCGGATCATTCAGGATGATTTGCCAGGCCGCAGGAAAATTGATATAGTATGGAACTTATTAAGACGCTTATTTGGGTTGTTAACCTGCTCTCCGCGGTGACGATTATCGTCCTTGTCCTCATGCAGCATGGCAAGGGTGCGGATATGGGTGCGGCTTTCGGCAGCGGCGCTTCCGGAAGTCTGTTTGGTGCGTCTGGCTCTGCGAATTTTCTGAGTAGAACCACTGCGATTGCAGCGGTTGTATTCTTCTCCACGAGTCTCACCCTTGTTTATCTGTCGGGGGGCGGAAAAACGGATCTGGGTGTGATGGGTGGCAAGGTTGAACAAGTTGCGCCGCAAATCCCGGTCGGGGCAACCACTGGCAAAGCTTCGGGCACGACGTCAAAAATTCCGGAGTGACAGTAAAGTTATATTGTGCCGACATGGTGAAATTGGTAGACACGCTATCTTGAGGGGGTAGTGGCCGTAGGCTGTGTGAGTTCGAGTCTCACTGTCGGCACCACCATTCAAAAATAGGCCACCGGGATTCCGGTGGCCTATTTTATTTGGAGCCAAGGAGGGTAATTCCTCCTTTTTTTGGGGGTGTACGGGAAATGCTGCAAAATTATTTTCCCATTCTGTTGTTTGTCATCGTCGGATTGTTGGTTGGCGTGGGTCCTATTGTCCTTGGCAAGGTCCTCGCACCCAATCGTCCTGACCCTGAGAAACTCTCTCCTTATGAGTGCGGATTCGAGGCCTTCGAAGATGCACGCATGAAATTTGACGTTCGCTACTACCTCATTGCCATTCTTTTCATTCTGTTCGATCTGGAAATTGCATTTCTGTTTCCCTGGGCCGTGGTCCTGAAAGAACTGGGTGCATATGGCTTTGGTGTAATGGTGGAATTCCTGGGCGTGTTGACCCTGGGTTTCGTCTACATGTGGAAAAAGGGAGCGCTGGAATGGGAGTAGAAGGTATTCTGGAAAAAGGCTTCGTGACCACGACGGCCGACAAGCTCATCAACTACACCCGTACCGGTTCGCTGTGGCCGATGACCTTTGGTCTGGCCTGCTGTGCCGTGGAAATGATGCACGCTGGTGCCGCACGTTACGACCTGGACCGTTTCGGCATCGTTTTCCGTCCCAGTCCCCGTCAGTCTGACCTGATGATCGTGGCCGGTACGTTGTGCAACAAGATGGCACCGGCACTGCGCAAGGTGTATGACCAGATGGCGGAACCGCGCTGGGTCATCTCCATGGGCTCCTGTGCCAACGGTGGTGGCTACTACCACTACTCCTACTCCGTCGTCCGTGGCTGTGACCGCATCGTGCCGGTCGATGTCTACGTGCCAGGCTGTCCACCGACTGCCGAAGCACTGCTGTATGGCATCATCCAGCTGCAGAACAAGATCAAACGCACCTCCACCATCGCCCGATAAGGTAAGTACTTATGGCCTCCAAGAAAATGGAAGCATTGGGATCGGTCGTCGAGCGGGTGCTGGGCGACAAGCTTGTTTCAAGCACGCTGGCCCTCGATGAACTGACCATCGTCTGCAAGGCGGCAGATCTGATCACCGTGGCCACCACGCTGCGTGATCATGCTGAACTTTCTTTCGAACAACTGATCGACCTGTGCGGTATGGACTACAGCGCCTACCGTGACGAGCCGTGGGATGGCCCGCGCTTTGCCGTGGTCTACCACCTGCTGTCGCTCAAGCACAATCTGCGCATCCGCTTGCGCGTCTTTGCCGAAGACGACAGCTTCCCGCTGCTCGCCTCGGTCAATCCGGTATGGAATGCCGCCAACTGGTTCGAGCGCGAAGCCTTCGACCTGTTCGGCATCGTGTTTGAAGGTCACCCCGACCTGCGTCGCATCCTGACCGACTATGGCTTTGTCGGCCATCCCTTCCGCAAGGACTTCCCGCTGTCCGGTCATGTGGAAATGCGCTATGACCCGACCCAGCAGCGCGTGATCTATCAGCCGGTCACCATTGAGCCGCGCGAAATCACTCCGCGCATCATTCGTGAGGAGAACTACGGTGGCTGAGATCCGTAACTACACGCTGAACTTCGGTCCCCAGCACCCGGCAGCCCACGGCGTATTGCGTCTGGTGCTGGAGCTGGATGGTGAAGTGATCCAGCGTGCCGACCCGCATATCGGCCTGTTGCATCGCGGCACCGAGAAACTGGCTGAAAGCAAGACTTTCATCCAGTCGCTGCCGTATATGGATCGTCTGGACTACGTGTCCATGATGTGCAACGAGCACGCCTACTGCCTGGCCATCGAAAAGCTGCTGCAGATCGAAGTGCCGCTGCGCGCGCAATACATCCGCGTGATGTTTGCCGAAATCACCCGTATCCTGAACCACCTGCTGTGGATTGGCGCGCACGCCATCGACATCGGCGCCATGACCATGTTCCTGTACGCTTTCCGTGAGCGTGAGGACCTGATGGACTGCTACGAAGCCGTGTCCGGTGCCCGCATGCACGCCGCCTACTTCCGCCCGGGTGGCGTATACCGTGACCTGCCGGACTCCATGCCGCAGTACACCGTATCCAAGATCAAGAATGCCAAGGAACTGGCGCGTCTGAATGAAGGCCGCAAGGGTTCCATGCTGGACTTCATTGACGACTTCACCAAGCGCTTCCCGACCTACGTCGACGAATACGAAACCCTGCTGACCGATAACCGTATCTGGAAGCAGCGTACGGTCGGTATCGGCGTGGTCAGCCCGGAACGTGCCAAGAATCTGGGCTTCTCCGGCCCGATGCTGCGTGGTTCCGGCATCGAGTGGGACCTGCGCAAGAAACAGCCCTACGATGTTTACGACCGTCTGGACTTTGATATTCCGGTGGGCAAGGGTGGCGACAGCTATGATCGCTATCTGGTGCGCGTCGAGGAAATGCGCCAGTCCAACCGTATCATCCAGCAGTGCGTGGCCTGGCTGCGTGCCAATCCGGGTCCGGTCATCACCGACAACCATAAAGTGGCTCCGCCGTCCCGCGAGGGCATGAAGTCGAATATGGAAGACCTGATCCACCACTTCAAGCTGTTTACCGAAGGCATGCATGTGCCGGAAGGCGAAGCTTACGCCGCGGTAGAACATCCTAAGGGTGAGTTCGGTATCTATCTGGTATCCGATGGCGCCAACAAGCCGTACCGACTGAAAATCCGTGCCCCGGGTTTTGCCCATCTGGCAGCCCTGAATGAAATGGCCACGGGCCACATGATCGCCGACGTGGTGGCCATCATCGGTACCCAGGATATCGTGTTTGGGGAGATCGACCGCTAATGCTATCCGCACAATCACTCGCCGCCATTGATCGCGAAGTCGCCAAATACCCGGCCGACCAGAAACGCTCGGCGGTCATGGGCGCGCTGCGCATTGCCCTGGTGGAGCGCCGTGAAACCGGCAAGACACCGGAAGAGCGTTGCCTGAATACCGAGGTGATCGAATTCGTTGCCAACTACCTGCAGATTCCGCCGGTAGCTGCCTACGAAGTCGCCACCTTCTACAACATGTACGACATGAAGCCGGTTGGCCAGTACAAGATTACTGTGTGTACCAACCTGCCCTGTGCCTTGTCCGGTGGCGTGAATGCCGCCGAGTACATCTCCAAGAAGCTGGGCATCGCCATTGGCGAAACTAGTGCTGACGGCAAGTACACCTTGCTGGAAGGGGAGTGCATGGGTGCCTGCGGCGATGCGCCGGTCTTGCTGGTGAACAACCACAAGATGTGCAGCTTCATGACGCCCGAAGCAATCGACAAGAAACTGGCGGAGTTGAACTAATGGCAGTCTTCGTCAATGGTGTGATTTTCGACGGCATCGATACCTCTGCACAGGACTGCTGGAAGCTGGAGGCCTATGTGGCCCGTGGCGGCTATCAGGCCCTGCGTCGCATCATCGAATCCAAGATGGCGCAAGAGGACGTGATTGCTGAAGTGAAGAATTCCGGTCTGCGCGGTCGTGGCGGTGCGGGCTTCCCCACCGGCCTGAAGTGGAGCTTCATGCCGCGCTCCTTCCCGGGCGACAAATACGTGGTGTGCAACACCGACGAGGGTGAGCCGGGTACCTTCAAGGACCGCGACATCCTGCGCTTCAATCCGCATGCGCTGATCGAAGGCATGATCATCGCCGGCTACGCCATGGGAACCAAGGCAGGCTACAACTACATCCACGGTGAAATCTTCGAAGAGTACGAACTGTTCGAAGCCGCACTGGATGAAGCCCGCCAGGCTGGTTTCCTGGGTAAGAACATCCTCGGCAGCGACTTCAGCTTCGACCTGTTCGCCCATCATGGCTATGGTGCCTACATCTGTGGTGAGGAAACCGCGCTGCTGGAATCGCTGGAAGGCAAAAAAGGCCAGCCGCGCTTCAAGCCGCCGTTCCCGGCCAGCTTCGGTCTGTACGGCAAGCCCACCACCATCAACAACACCGAGTCCTTTGCCTCCGTGCCTTTCATCATCCGTGATGGCGCACAGAAGTTCCTGGAAGCGGGCAAGCCGAACAATGGCGGTACCAAGCTGTTCTCGGTTTCCGGTCATGTGAATCGTCCGGGCAACTACGAGATCCCGCTGGGCACCCCGTTCTCGGTACTGCTGGAAATGGCTGGCGGCATGCGTGATGGCAAAAAGCTCAAGGCGGTGATTCCGGGTGGTTCTTCCGCTCCGATCCTGCCCGGCGACGTCATGATGCAATGCACCATGGACTACGACAGCATCGCCAAGGCCGGCTCCATGCTGGGTTCCGGCGCTGTCATCGTGATGAATGAAGACGTGTGTATGGTGAAGGCGCTGGAGCGTCTGGCCTACTTCTATCACGAGGAATCCTGCGGCCAGTGCACGCCGTGCCGCGAAGGCACCGGCTGGCTGTACAAGGTGATCCATCGCATCGCCAACGGCGAAGGCCGTCCGGGCGATCTGGAGCTCCTGGATTCGGTAGGCAATAACATGGCCGGCCGTACCATCTGTGCACTGGCAGATGCTGCCGTGTTCCCGGTTCGCAGTTTCACCAAGCACTTCCGCAATGAGTTCGAGTACCTGATCGAACACAAGAAGCCCTTGGTGGACCACAAATGGTGTTGAGCGATGCTTGAAATCGAAATCGACGGTAAAAAACTGACTGTCCCGCAAGGCAGTACCGTGATGGATGCCGCCCATTCCGTGGGCACCTACATCCCTCACTTCTGCTACCACAAGAAACTGTCCATCGCGGCCAACTGCCGCATGTGTCTGGTGGAAGTGGAAAAAGCACCCAAGCCACTGCCCGCCTGCGCTACGCCGGTGACCGACGGCATGAAGGTGCATACCCATTCCGACATGGCCAAGAAGGCGCAAGCCGGCGTGATGGAATTCCTGCTGATCAATCACCCGCTGGATTGCCCGATCTGCGATCAGGGCGGCGAATGTCAGCTGCAGGATCTGGCCGTAGGCTACGGCAACTCTTCTTCCCGCTACCAGGAAGAAAAGCGCAGCGTAGTCGGCAAGGACATGGGTCCGCTGGTATCCGCTGAAGAAATGTCGCGCTGCATTCACTGCACCCGCTGCGTACGCTTCACCGAAGAAATCGGCGGCTTCCAGGAAATCGGCATGGCCAACCGCAGCGAATTCTCGGAAATCATGCCCTACCTGGGCAAGACCGTGAATTCGGAAATCTCCGGTAACGTCATCGACCTCTGCCCGGTCGGCGCGCTGACTTCCAAGCCTTTCCGCTACAGCACCCGTGCCTGGGAACTGTCCCGCCGCAAGTCGGTCAGCCCGCACGATGGTCTGGGCTCCAACCTGATCGTTCAGGTGAAGGCCAACGAAGTGATGCGCGTGCTGCCGCTGGAAAACGAAGCCATCAACGAATGCTGGATTGCCGACCGCGACCGCTTCTCGTATGAAGGCCTGAATTCCGCCGAGCGTCTGCAAAAGCCGATGATCAAGTTCGACGGCAAGTGGCACGAGACCGACTGGGAAACCGCGCTGGCCTACGTGGTGAAGGGCCTGAACGGCGTATCCGCCGATCACGGCAAGGATGCCATCGGCTTCCTCACCAGCCCGCATTCGACGACCGAAGAACTGTATCTGGCGCAAAAGCTGGCCCGTGCCTTTGGTGTCAACAACATCGACTACCGTCTGCGCCGCAGTGACTTCTCCGCCGATGCCGCCCAGCAGGGTGCGCAGTGGCTGGGTTCCAGCATTGCCGAGCTGACCGCTGCCAAGTCCATCCTGGTAGTGGGCAGCACCCAGCGCAAGGAACAGCCGCTGCTGGCCTCGCAATTGCGTCAGGCCGTGAAGAAGGGCAGTGCGCTCAACGTGATCCACGTGGCGGACGATGCGCTGCTGACTGCAGTCAATGCCAAGCTGATCGTTTCGCCGCTGGCGCTGGTCAACGCGCTGGCCCAGGTACTGAAGGCTGTGGTTGAGATCAAGTCGGCTCAAACTGCCATCGATCTGGCTGCCGTTGCCGCCAGCGAAGAGGCACAAGCCATTGCGGCCAGCCTGGTGGAAGCAGAATCCGCTGCCATCGTGCTGGGTAATGTGGCGCAGCACCATCCGGCCTTTGCCCAGCTGCTGAAGCTGACGCAAGAAATTGCCGCGCTGACCGGTGCACGCTTTGGCCTGCTGGCCGAAGCCGCCAACAGCACCGGTGCCGAACTGGTGGGTGCCCTGCCGCACCGCGCCGCCTTCGGTGCCAACACCGCTGCCGGCCTCAACGCTGCCGCCATGATTGCCGCACCGCGCAAGGCCTACTTCCTGCTGAATACCGAAGTGGAATTCGACAGCTACAATCCGCAAGCTGCCGTGGCCGCCATGAAGCAGGCTGCTACCGTGATCGCACTGACCGCCTACAAGGGCGCAGGTCTGCTCGATTACGCCGATGTACTGCTGCCGATTGCCCCGTTCTCGGAAACTGCCGGCTCCTTCGTCAATATGGAAGGCAAGCTGCAGTCCTTCAACGGTGTGGTACGTCCGCTGGGCGAAACCCGTCCGGCGTGGAAGGTATTGCGCGTACTGGGCAATATGCTGAATCTGTCCGGTTTCGAGCACAACAGCGCCGAAGAAGTGCGTGCCGAATTGCTGGCCCATGGCGCAGTCGAGTCTGCCTTCAATAACGCCATTGGCGATGTTCCGGTCAATGCCGAGGCTGGTGCTGGTCTGGTGCGGATTGGTGAAGTGCCGCTGTATCAGGCGGATGCCATCTGCCGCCGTGCCCAGTCCCTGCAACAGACTGCTGATGCGGCTGCACCGGTTGCCCGTGCGCATTCCAGCCTGCTGGCCCGCCTGAATCTGGCTGACGGCAAGCAAGGCTTGCTGCGTCAGGGTACTGGCGAGCTCAAGGTACTGGTCGAGGCCGATGACAGCCTGCCGGCTGACACGGTACGTCTGGCAACGGCACATCCGCTGACTGTCGGTCTGGGTGGCATGTTCGATTCCATCGAGCTTACACAGGGGTAAAACATGGAGTTCTTGCAAGGCATTCTCGGTAATGAAGCGGGGCTCACGGTGTGGACCCTGCTCAAGATCATCGCCATCGTGGCACCGATGATGATTGCCGTCGCGTATCTGACCTACTTTGAACGCAAGGTAATCGGCTACATGCAGATCCGTATCGGCCCCAACCGGGTCGGTCCGCTGGGCCTGCTGCAGCCGCTGGCTGACGGCCTCAAGCTGTTGATGAAGGAAATCATTCTGCCGACGCAGTCCAGCAAGGGCCTGTTCCTGCTGGCTCCGGTGCTGGCCATTGGCCCGGCACTGGCTGCCTGGGCGGTGGTGCCCTTCAGCGACACGCTGGTGCTGGCCAATATCAACGCTTCGCTGCTGTACATCCTGGCGCTGTCGTCCATCGGTGTATACGGCATCATCGTGGCCGGCTGGGCCGGTAACTCCAAGTACTCCTTCCTGGGCGCCATGCGTTCCGCTGCCCAGATCGTGTCCTACGAACTGGCCATGGGCTTTGCGCTGGTCGGGGTACTGATGGTGTCCAGCAGCCTGAACCTGGTTGACATCGTCAAGCAGCAGGCTCACGGCATGGCCGGTGGTTCGCTGTTCTCCTGGAACTGGCTGCCGCTGTTCCCGCTGTTCATCGTCTACCTGATCTCCGGCGTGGCGGAAACCAACCGTGCCCCGTTTGACGTGGCCGAAGGTGAATCGGAAATCGTCGCCGGTTTCCATGTGGAATACTCCGGCATGGCATTTGCGGTGTTCTTCCTGGCCGAATACGCCAACATGATCCTGGTATCGGCACTGACTTCCATCCTGTTCCTGGGTGGCTGGCTGTCGCCCTTCCCGGCAAGCTGGGGCCTGCTGGGTGCCGGTGGCTTCTTCTGGCTGGCGGTCAAGATGGCGTTTGTGCTGTTCTGCTTCCTGTGGTTCCGTGCGACTTTCCCGCGCTATCGCTATGACCAGATCATGCGTTTGGGCTGGAAGGTGTTCATCCCGGTCACCCTGGTGTGGATCCTGGTGCTGGGGATCTGGATGATGACCCCGCTGTCGCTGTGGAACTGAGGGGATAGGTAAAGAACATGGATACGATTCGCAACTTTTTCAAAACCTTCCTGCTGGTGGAACTGGTCAAGGGTCTGATGCTGACCGGGCGTTATTTCTTTGCCCGCAAGATCACCGTCCAGTTCCCGGAAGAAAAGACGCCGATCTCCCCGCGCTTCCGCGGCCTGCATGCGCAGCGTCGCTACGCCAACGGTGAAGAGCGTTGCATTGCCTGTAAGTTGTGTGAGGCGGTGTGCCCGGCAATGGCGATCTCGATCGAGTCGGAACAGCGTGAAGACGGCACCCGCCGCACTTCCCGCTACGACATCGACCTGACCAAGTGCATCTTCTGCGGTTTCTGCGAAGAAGCCTGCCCGGTCGACGCCATCGTGGAAACGCACATCTTTGAATACCACGGTGAAAAACGTGGCGACCTCTACTACACCAAGCCGATGCTGTTGGCGGTGGGTGACAAGTACGAGGCCGAAATCGCTGCCAACAAGGCAGCCGATGCCAAGTACCGTTAAGGGGGCCTCATGAGCATGACTACGGTTATTTTCTACATCCTGTCCGCCATTCTGCTGTTTGCCGCGGTTCGGGTGGTCACTGCCAAGAACCCGGTACACGCCGTGCTGTATCTGGTGCTGGCCTTCTTCACCAGCTCCGGACACTGGCTGCTGCTGCAGTCCGAGTTCCTGGCCATTACCCTGGTACTGGTTTATGTGGGCGCGGTGATGGTGCTGTTCCTGTTTGTGGTGATGATGCTGGATATCAACGTGGAGAAACTGCGCGAAGGTTTCTGGCGCAATCTCCCGGTGGCTGCCACCGTTGGCCTGATCATGGCCTTCGAAATGGTGCTGATCCTGACCAATCCGCACACCGGCCTGGCCGACTACAAGGCCGGTGCGGCGCTGGCGGCTGATGCCAGCAATGTCAAGGTACTGGGTCGCCAGCTGTATACCACCTATCTGCTGCCGTTCGAACTGGCTGCGGTGGTGCTGCTGGTGGCCATGGTGGCTGCCATCGGCCTGACCCAGCGTAGCCGCAAGGACACCAAGGTGGTGGATGCTGCAGATCAGGTCAAGGTTCGCAGTCAGGACCGCGTGCGCATCGTGAAGATGCAAGCCGAAAAAAATGTGGAAGCGGCCGATACTGCCGAGTCCGGTGAGCAACAGGCCTGACGGCCGAACAACATAAGGGAGGAAATGTGCTGACACTAACTCACTTCCTGGTGCTGGCCGCAATCCTGTTTGCCATCAGCGTGCTGGGGATTTTCCTGAACCGGAAGAACCTGATCGTGCTGTTGATGGCCATCGAACTGATGCTGCTGGCAGTGAATTTCAACTTCATTGCCTTCTCGCATTACCTGTCCGATACAGCAGGCCAGATTTTCGTATTCTTCATCCTGACGGTAGCAGCGGCAGAGTCGGCCATTGGTCTGGCCATTCTGGTGGTGCTGTTCCGCAATATGCGGACCATCAACGTTGAAGACCTGGGCAGCCTCAAGGGCTAAGGCAAACCGGTTACCAAACTACAAAGCACACAAGCATGGATATGAAAAGCTTATACCTGCTGATTGCGCTCTCACCACTGGTGGGATCCATCATCGCAGGCTTGTTTGGATGGGCAATCGGCCGCCGCGCTTCCCACGTCGTGACGATTCTCGGCGTGGCAGTCTCGGCAGCCCTGTCCTTCAAGGTACTTTATGCCTTCCTTAGCGGGCAGGCAGAAGTCTTCAACGCGCCGGTCTACACCTGGCTGACGGTAGGGGGCTACGAGTTCTCCGTCGGCTTCCTGGTGGACTCGCTCACCGCCATGATGCTGGTGGTGGTGACCTTCGTGTCGCTGATGGTGCATATCTACACCATCGGCTACATGCAGGAAGATCCGGGCTATCAACGCTTCTTCAGCTATATCTCGCTGTTTACCTTCTCGATGCTGATGCTGGTGATGAGCAACAACTTCATCCAGCTGTTCTTCGGTTGGGAAGCAGTGGGCCTGGTGTCCTATCTGCTGATCGGCTTCTGGTTCAAGCGTCCGACTGCGATCTACGCCAACCTTAAGGCCTTCCTGGTCAACCGTGTGGGTGACTTCGGTTTCCTGCTGGGTATCGGCCTGGTACTGGCTTACTTTGGCGGTTCGCTGAACTACAGCGATGTATTCGCTGCAGCGCCGGCACTGGCCAGCAAGACCATCCAGATCATCCCGGGCTGTGAGTGGTCGCTGCTGACCGTGACCTGCATCCTGCTGTTCATCGGTGCGATGGGTAAGTCGGCACAGTTCCCGCTGCATGTGTGGCTGCCGGACTCGATGGAAGGCCCCACCCCGATCTCCGCGCTGATTCACGCGGCGACCATGGTGACTGCCGGTATCTTCATGGTATCGCGCATGAGCCCGCTGTTTGAAATGTCGGATACCGCGCTGAACGTGGTGCTGGTGGCTGGTTCCATCACCGCCTTGTTCATGGGTTTCCTTGGCATCGTGCAGAACGACATCAAGCGTGTGGTGGCTTATTCCACCCTGTCGCAGCTGGGTTACATGACGGTTGCCCTGGGTGCCTCGGCCTACCCGGTTGCCATGTTCCATGTAATGACCCACGCCTTCTTCAAGGCCCTGCTGTTCCTGGGCGCCGGTTCCGTCATCATGGGCATGCACCATGACCAGGACATGCGCAATATGGGCGGCCTGCGCAAGTACATGCCGATTACCTGGATCACTTCGCTGCTGGGTTCGCTGGCGCTGATCGGTACGCCGTTCTTCTCCGGTTTCTACTCAAAGGATTCCATCATCGAAGCGGTACAGCTGTCGCATCTGCCGGCAGCCGGTTTTGCCTACTTCGCGGTGATCGCCGGTGTATTCGTGACCGCCTTCTACTCCTTCCGCATGTACTTCCTGGTCTTCCATGGCAAGGAACGCTGGATGGAGAAAAAAGACGACCATCACCACGGTCATGACGATCACGACCACCACCATGGTCTGGGTCCGCACGACAAGCCGCACGAATCGCCGTGGGTGGTGACCCTGCCGCTGGTGCTGCTGGCCATTCCGTCGGTGCTGGTGGGTTTCTTTGCCATCGAACCGCTGGTTTACGGTTCCTTCTTCAAGGGTGTCATTACGATTCATGGCGAGGCTCACCCGGCTCTGGAAGAACTGGCACGTGAATTCCATGGCCCGGTTGCCATGGGTGTGCATGCCTTTACCTCGCTGCCCTTCCTGCTGGCGCTGGCCGGTGTGGTGACAGCCTGGTTCTTCTATATGAAGGCGCCGCAGATCCCGGCAGCCATCAAGCAGAAGTTCAGCTTCGTTAACCAGATTCTGGAAAACAAGTACTACCTGGACGAGCTGTACTACGCCGTGTTTGCCAAGGGCTCGCGCGCTCTGGGTACCTTCTTCTGGAAGGTGGGCGACATGCTGCTGATCGATGGCCTGGTAGTGAATGGTGCAGCCAAGCTGGTGGGAACCTTCTCCAAGCTGGTACGCAAGCTGCAGACCGGTTTCATCTACAGCTACGCCATGACCATGATTATCGGCGTGCTGGCTCTGATGACGCTGTGGTTCTCGCAGATCATCCTGCGCTAAGGCCCAGACCTCTGGAATTGGAATAACTACTTAGGTTTTGACTATGTTCACAAATCAGTTAAGTCTGGTGATCTGGGCCCCGATCGTGGCCGGGTTGCTGGTGCTGGCTACGGGAGGAGACCAACGGGCCAACCTGGCCCGCTGGCTGGCCGTAGCCGGTGCCTTGATCGGTTTCCTGCTGTCGCTGCCGCTGTTTACCGGCTTCGACAACCTGAACGGCGGCATGCAGTTCGAGGAAGTGAAGCCGTGGATTGCCTCCTTTGGCATCCAGTACCACCTGGGCGTGGACGGCATATCCATGCTGTTCGTGATCCTCAACAGCTTTACCACCCTGATGGTGGTACTGGCTGGCTGGCAGGTGATCCAGAAGCGTCCGGCGCAGTACATGGCCGCCTTCCTGATCATGTCCGGCCTGATCAACGGTGCCTTTGCCGCGCTGGATGCCATCCTGTTCTATGTCTTCTTTGAAGGCATGCTGATCCCGATGTACCTGATCATCGGTGTCTGGGGTGGTCCGCGCCGGGTGTATGCGTCCTTCAAGTTCTTCCTGTACACCCTGCTCGGTTCGCTGCTGATGCTGGTTGCCTTGATCTACCTGTACTTCCAGGCTGGCAAGACTTTCGACATCCAAGCCTTCCAGGCGATTGCCAAGATTCCGCTGAACGTGCAGATCCTGCTGTTCATCGCCTTCTTCCTGTCGTTTGCCGTGAAGGTGCCGATGTGGCCGGTGCATACCTGGTTGCCGGATGCCCACGTGGAAGCGCCGACCGGTGGTTCCATGGTGCTGGCGGCCATCACCCTGAAGATCGGTGCTTACGGTTTCCTGCGGTTTGCCCTGCCCATCCTGCCGGATGCCGCGCGTGAACTGTCGTGGATCATGGTGGCCCTGTCGCTGGTTGCCGTGGTGTACATCGGTCTGGTGGCACTGGTGCAGACCGACATGAAGAAGCTGGTGGCTTACTCCTCCATTTCCCACATGGGCTTCGTCACCCTGGGTCTGTTCATGTTCACCGGTTCGCACCTGAACCAGTGGGCCGTGGAAGGCGCCCTGGTACAGATGGTGTCGCACGGCTTCGTTTCCGCCGGCATGTTCTTCTGCATCGGTGTGATGTATGACCGCGTGCACAGCCGCAACATCGCCGATTACGGTGGCGTGGCCAACAAGATGCCGATCTTTGCTGCTTTCATGATGCTGTTTGCCATGGCCAACTCCGGTCTGCCGGCCACTTCCGGTTTTGCCGGTGAGTTCATGGTGATCATGGGCGCGGTGCAGGTGAATTTCTGGTATGCCGCCCTGGCTGCCACCACCCTGATCTTCGGCGCGGCCTACACCCTGTGGATGTACAAGCGGGTGATCTTCGGCGAGGTGAGCAATCACCATGTGGAAGAAATGGCTGATGTGAACAAACGCGAATTCCTGGTGCTGGCCGTGCTGGCCATTGCAGTGCTGGGCATGGGTCTGTACCCGCAAGGCTTCGTCGAAAAGATGCACCTGTCGGTGAATGACCTGATTGCGCATGTTGCGCAGACCAAGCTCTAAGGCCATAAGGAAAACATAATGAATTGGGCTGATCTGAACCTGATGCCTGCCTTGCCCGAACTGTTCATGTCCGTGGCAATACTGGTCATCCTCATGCTCGATGCTTTCATTTCGGATGCAAAGCGCGGCCTGCATTACGGTCTGGCCTTGCTGACGCTGGCTGGCTGTGCGGTATTGCAGGTACAAAGCTATTCGGCAGTACCGGTACATACCTTCTCCGGCATGTTTGTCAGCGATGCGCTGTCCAGTCTGGTCAAACTGGCCATGTATGGCAGCACCGCCATGGTGCTGGTTTACAGCCGTCAGTACATTGCCGACCGCGGTCTGCTGCGTGGCGAGTTCTTCTCCCTGGCACTGTTTGCCCTGCTCGGGATGAACATCATGGTGTCGGCTTCGCATTTCCTGTCGCTGTACATGGGTCTGGAACTGCTGTCGCTGTCGCTGTACTCGCTGATCGCCTTGCAACGTGATGAAGTAAAGGCAACCGAAGCTGCCATGAAATACTTCGTACTGGGCGCGCTGGCTTCCGGCCTGCTGCTGTACGGTATTTCCATGATCTACGGTGCCACCGGCACGCTGGACCTGGCCTTGGTGGCCAAGGCCATCAAGCTGCATACCGCCAATGACATGCTGCTGGTGTTCGGTCTGGTGTTCATCGTGGCTGGCCTGTGCTTCAAGCTTGGCACAGTTCCCTTCCACATGTGGGTGCCGGACGTCTACCAGGGTTCGGCCACCGCCGTGACCCTGATGGTGGGCGCAGCGCCGAAACTGGCTGCTTTTGTCTTTGTCCTGCGCATCCTGGTGCAAGGCATGGAAGCCATGGTCGCCGACTGGCAAGCCATGCTGGCCTTGGTGGCCGTGCTGTCGATGGCCATCGGTAACATCACTGCCATCGCCCAGACCAATATCAAGCGCATGCTGGCTTACTCCACCATCTCGCACATGGGCTTCCTGCTGCTCGGCCTGCTGGCCGGAACGCCGGATGGCTATGCCGCTGCACTGTTCTACTCACTGATCTACGTGCTGATGTCCATGGTGAGCTTCGGCATCCTGCTGGGTCTGTCGCGTGCCGGTTTCGAATGCGAAACCCTGGACGATCTGAAGGGCCTGAACAGCCGCAACAGCTGGTATGCCCTGCTGATGCTGCTGACCATGTTCTCCATGGCCGGTGTGCCGCCGCTGGCAGGTTTCTATGCCAAGTTTGCCGTGATCAAGGCTATCGTGGACATTCACCTGTACTGGCTGGCCATTATTGCCGTGATGATGTCGCTGATCGGCGCCTTCTACTACCTGCGCGTCGTGAAGAACATCTACTTTGATGAAGCCCAGGATACTTCGGCCATCGTGATGCGTGCCGACATGAAACTGGTGCTGTCCATCAATGCCGTGGCATTGCTGGTGCTGGGCATGCTGCCGGAACGTGTGATCGAATTGTGCGTCCAGGCGATGAAGCAATCGCTCACCGTGATCTGACAGGGAAGCGCCCAGCATGCAAGCCAGTGTTGCTACTTTGTTGATTGTCGCCTTTGTGGCCGCCAATCTACCCTTCCTGACCCAGCGTCTGGGTGGTGTGATCCGCATGGATAACAAGCACTTCGGCTGGCGCTTGCTGGAGTTGCTGGTGCTGTTTGTGCTGGTCGGTGTGTTTGCCCGCTTTCTGGAAGCGCGGCAGATGCCGGTCCAGCCGCAGCACTGGCAGTTTTACGTGACGACGGCAGCCCTGTTTCTGGTGTTTGCCTTCCCGGGCTTTGTCTATCAGACCTTCTGGAAGAAACGCAGCAGTTAACGAGAACGCTATTGCAGAACAACCCGGCCCAGGCCGGGTTTTTTATTGTGCGTAGGGTGTCCTGCTGGGGCCGCTGATTTGTCGCCAGTGCCAGCCCACCGCTGTGGTGCGGACCACCAGGGAAGACAGCCAGGACATGGCTTGGTGACGGACAAGAAAAACCCGGCAGGAAGCCGGGCTGTTTCATCAAGCAAGTCTGTACTGGCAGCACATCAATAGATGCGCTCCTCGCCTTCCGGGCGGGTCTTGAAGCGCTTGTGCAGCCAGAAATACTGGCTGGGTATTTCGCGGATGCGTTCCTCCAGAAAGGCATTCATGCGGCGGGTATCGGCCACGACATCCTCCGTCGGGTAATTCTCCCATGCCGGATAGAATTCCAGCTCGAAGCGATTACCCACGCGGCGAGCAATCAGCGGCACCACGCGCGCCTTGGCCAGCTTGCTGATGCGCGACAAGCCGGTAATCGTCGCGGCATCCTTCTCGAAGAATTTCACGAAGACCGAATCGCGCGCTCCGAAGTCCTGATCGGGCAGGTAGAGAAAGGGCGTGTGCTCCTTGCGCATGGCCTTGATGATGGAGCGCAAGCCTTCGTTGCGCGGCACGATATAGCAATTGTCATAGCGCTGGCGGCCAGCATAGATCTGGGCGTCCAGGGTGTCGTTTTTCTGCTGTGAATACACACTGACCAGCGGTAAAACCTGATTGAGCGCAAACACGCACATTTCAAAGCCGACAAAGTGCGGATAGAACAGGATGACATCCTCGCCCTTGGCGCGCAGCTCTTCCACGATATGCAGATTCTTGATGGTCACCAGCTTGCGGATGCGCTCGGCCGAGCTCCACCAGGCCACGCCATATTCCAGTGCCAGGCGGATCATGAAGCCGAAATTGGCCTTGATCAGCTTTACCCGCTCGGCCTCCGTCATCTGCGGGAAGCATAGCCGCAGATTGGTCAGCCCGACCTTGCGGCGATCTGCAGCCAAGTGATAAGCGACCAGGCCAATGGCATCCGCCAGCAGACCAATGGCCCACATGGGCAGCAGGCGAATCAGCCATAACAGGGCAAAAGCAATCTTCATGGGTTTCCTTGCAGATGGTCCGGCGGCGTAACGCCGGCCGGACATTTGTAACGGTTATAGCTCCACAGATACTGGCTGGGGAAGCGGCGGATCAGGTTTTCCACCGTGTGGTTGAGCAAGGCACAGTCTGCCTCCTTGTCCCCGCTGAAAGGCTGCGGCATGGCTTCGATATGCACGACAAAGCCCTTGCCACCAGGCAGGCGCTCGCCGACAAAGAACAACACCTCAACGCCGCTCACCTGCGCCAGACGCGGCACCAGGCTCATGGTGTAGGCTGGTTTGCCAAAAAAGGGCGCCCACACCCCCTCGCCATTGCCGGGAACCTGATCGGGCAGGATGATGGTGGCTTCACCCGATTTCAGGGCTTTCATCAGAATCCGCACACCGGCACCGGTGGCCGGCGCCGTCTTGCCTTTGCCACGTGCCCGGCCAGCCTGCATCACCGGCTCCAGCCAGCTCAGCTTGGGAGGACGGTACATGGCGGTCAACGGAAAGGGCAGGCGCGAGCTGATATAACGCCCGGCGATGTCATAGCTGCCCAGGTGCGGCGTGACAAAAACAATGCCGTGCCCAGCCTGCAAGGCAAGTTCAACATGCTCCCAGCCATGGCATGCCTTGACCAGCGCGGCGATGTCTGCCGGCTCGCGGCACCAGGCAATGGACAATTCCAATGCACCTTTGCCGGTTTCTCGTGCGGATTGTTTGACTAGTCCTTGTAAAACCTGATAATTTTCACAGATTTTACTCGACGCCAGATTATCTCTCATCCTTTGCGCATAGCGGGGGGAGGCGAGATAAGTTAGCCGCCCCAGTATGGCGCCGAGACTTTGCAGCCACGACAGCGGCAAACGCGCCAGCAAGGACAACATGAGTTGGACCAGCTTGGACATGGTTTCGTCAGTGGTGATCGTAAAGCGGCCTATTTTATCATCACACTGTTTTGCTTTATTCGGGAATCAACAAACAAATGAGCGAATATCTGTTTACGTCGGAGTCGGTATCGGAAGGCCATCCGGACAAAGTCGCCGACCAAATCTCTGATGCCATCCTCGATGCCATCCTGCGCGAAGACAAATACGCTCGCGTTGCTGCCGAAACACTGGTCAATACCGGTCTGGTCGTCCTGGCTGGCGAGATCACCACCTCGGCCAATATCGACTACATCAAGGTCGCACGCGAAACCATCAAGCGCATTGGCTACGACAACTCCGAGCTGGGCTTCGA
The DNA here is from genome assembly GCF_016429115.1 of Aquitalea sp. ASV15. NCBI lineage: Bacteria > Pseudomonadati > Pseudomonadota > Betaproteobacteria > Neisseriales > Chromobacteriaceae > Aquitalea > Aquitalea sp. ASV15. The sequence continues at coordinate 34,115 of NZ_JAELTZ010000019.1, forward strand.
CTACCACGGCTGCGCCGTCATGGCCTGCTATGACAAGCAATCGCAAGACATCGCCCAGGGCGTCAACGAAGGTGAGGGCCTGGACCTTAACCAGGGTGCTGGCGACCAGGGCCTGATGTTCGGCTACGCCTGCGACGAAACCCCGACGCTGATGCCTTTCCCCATCTATTACGCACACCGTCTGGTACAGCGCCAGGCCGAGCTGCGCAAGGATGGCCGCCTGCCGTGGCTGCGTCCGGATGCCAAGAGCCAGATCACCTGCGTCTACGACGGTGAAACCGGTCTGCCCAAGCGCATCGACACCGTGGTGCTGTCCACCCAGCACAGCCCGGAAATCGATCACAAGACGCTGACCGAAGCCGTCATCGAAGACATCATCAAACCGGTACTGCCGCCGGAAATGCTGACTGCCGAAACCAAGTACCTGGTCAACCCGACCGGCCGTTTTGTCATTGGCGGCCCGATGGGCGACTGCGGCCTGACCGGCCGCAAGATCATCGTCGACACCTACGGCGGTGCAGCCCCGCACGGTGGTGGCGCCTTCTCCGGCAAGGATCCGTCCAAGGTCGACCGTTCGGCAGCCTATGCCGGCCGTTACGTGGCCAAGAACATCGTTGCCGCCGGCCTGGCACGTCAGTGCCAGATCCAGGTCTCCTACGCCATTGGCGTGGCCGAGCCGACCTCGATTGCGGTGGATACCTTTGGCACCAACAAGATCCCGAACGAGAAGATCGTGGAACTGGTGAAGAAGCACTTCGACCTGCGCCCGAAAGGCATCATCCAGATGCTGGACCTGCTGCGCCCGATCTACGGCAAGACCGCTGCTTACGGCCACTTTGGTCGTGAAGAGCCGGAATTCACCTGGGAACGCACTGACAAGGTCGAGGCCCTGCGCGCAGACGCGGGTCTGTAAACACCAGCCACCGCAGGCAAGACAACAGCACCGGATGAGAATCCGGTGCTTTTTTTTTGCACTGAAACAGGACATGGCCCGCATGACAGACAAAAAAAGAGGGCGCCGAAGCGCCCCTAAGTCCCTTACCACAACAAGTAGATTGGTAGCAGTTAGCTGTTATTCCACACGCTCGCCGTGCAGAACCACGTCCAGGCCTTCACGTTCTTCGTCTTCGGCCACACGCAGACCTACCACCAGATCAATCACTTTGAGCAGGATGAAGGTGATGATGGCGCAGTACACCACGGTTACGCCCACACCCAGGGCCTGAGTCGCCAGGCTGCCTTCGGAACCGCCAATGCTCTTGACTGCGAATACACCGGTCAGCAGGGCACCCACGATACCGCCCACGCCGTGTACACCAAAGGCATCCAGCGAGTCGTCATAGCCCATCATGTGTTTCAGACCGGTAGCACCCCAGAAGCAGACCACACCGGCTACTGCACCGATGATCAGCGCACCTTTCACATCCACGAAACCAGCAGCCGGCGTGATGGCCACCAGACCCGCAACCGCACCGGAGGCAATGCCCAGCACCGACGGCTTTTTCTTGTGAATCCATTCAGCAAAGGTCCAGGCCAGCGCCGCGATACCGGTGGCAACCTGCGTCGTCATCATGGCCATGCCGGCACGACCATCAGCAGCACCAGCAGAGCCGGCATTGAAGCCGAACCAGCCTACCCACAGCATGGACGCGCCAATCAGGGTCAGGATCAGGTTGTGCGGCGGCATGGCTTCCTTGCCAAAACCCACACGCTTGCCCATGACCAGGGCGCAGATCAGGCCTGCGATACCGGCATTGATATGCACGACGGTGCCACCGGCGAAGTCCAGCACGCCCTTGTCAGCCATCCAGCCGCCCGGACCCCACACCCAGTGGGCAACCGGCACATACACCAGCAGCGACCACAGTGCGGTAAAGATCAGCAGGGCGGAAAATTTCATCCGCTCGGCAAAGGCGCCAGTGATCAGCGCCGGAGTAATGATGGCGAAAGTCATCTGGAACATCATGAACACCGATTCCGGGATGGTGCCGGCGGAAGGATGCACTGCAACCTTCTTGGTATCAGCCAGATAGTCCATGCCACTGAGCAGGAAACGGCTCAGATCGCCCAGATAGGGGCTGCCTACGGTAAACGACAGGCTGTAGCCGATAACCGCCCACAGCACGGTGACCAGAGCGGTGATGGCAAAGCTCTGCATCAGCGTGGCCAGCACGTTTTTCTTGCGGACCATGCCACCGTAGAACAGTGCCAGACCCGGAATGGTCATGAACAGCACCAGCGCGGTGGAAGTCAGCATCCACGCCGTATCGCCGGAATTGATGACCTTGAAATCGGCCATGGCCGGGCCGGCCGGCGCATCTGCCAGGACCGGAAGGGCCAGCGCCAGCAGGCTGGTACCCAATGCAGCAAGTTTCTTATTCATTTCATTTCCCCTGTTGAGCGTGGCTTAAACCGCGTCGATACCGGTTTCCCCGGTCCGGATCCGCACGATTTGTTCAAGGTCGAAGACAAAAATCTTGCCATCGCCGATTTTGCCGGTGCGCGCCGATTTCTCGATCGCTTCCACCACCTGGTCTAGCAGGCTGTCATCGATGGCGATTTCCAGTTTTACCTTCGGCAGAAAGTCCACTACGTATTCGGCGCCGCGGTACAGCTCGGTGTGGCCTTTCTGACGACCAAAGCCTTTTACTTCCGTGACGGTAATGCCTTGTACGCCGATGGCGGATAGTGCTTCACGTACTTCATCAAGCTTGAACGGCTTGATCACGGCGGTGACCAGTTTCATGTTCACTCCTTTGTAATGGACCCAGATGTGTATTTGCCTTGCTGATTCAGCTCATTGCACAAACCGTGCCAGCTCGCGATCTGACTGTTTTCCAAGAAATTTCTTTGCAACAACTGGCATTTGCCAAAGGAAACTCGGCATTGGCACCATGGCAGAGCATTTATCATCAATAGACTGCACCGCTTTGGTGCGCCAGGGCAAAACTGCAGGGCGGGAGGGATTTTGCTAAACTCAACTCAGATCATCGAACCATTGTCCAAGGAGAGCTGAAATGTTGAGTCAGAAATTGTTTGAGGAAATCAGCGCCAAGATCAGCGATACCATTGCGGCCAGCCCGGCCAAGGATATCGAAAAGAACATCAAGGCCATGATGGCATCGACTTTTTCCCGTATGGATCTGGTGACCCGGGAAGAGTTTGATGTGCAGCAAGAAGTCTTGGTCCGCACCCGCGAGAAGCTGACTGCGCTGGAAGCGCGGCTGGCCCGGCTGGAAAACCAGCTTTTCCCAGAAGAAGCCCAAGCTCAGACCGAAGCGCAGGCCGAACTGGGTCACTCCTGATCGACGATGGCGCTTGCCGTTGTCGCAAGCCGCGCCCTGGCGGGGCTGCAGGCACCGGAAGTCGCGGTTGAAGTACACCTCGCCAACGGACTGCCGCAGTTCACCATCGTTGGGCTGCCGGATACCGAGGTCAAGGAGAGCCGTGACCGCGTGCGGGCGGCCATCATCAATTCCGGTTTTGAGTTTCCCGCTCGCCGCATTACCGTCAATCTGGCACCGGCCGACCTGCCCAAGGACTCCGGCCGTTTCGATCTCCCCATTGCCATTGGCATCCTGGCTGCGGCTGGCCAGCTGCAGTGCCCGCAGCTGGCCGACTATGAGTTTGCCGGCGAGCTTGCACTCAGCGGACAGTTAAGAGCCATCCGGGGGGCATTGGCCATGGCCTGTCAGACCACTCAGGCAGGCCGGATGTTTTTCTTGCCGCATGACAGTGCGCGGGAAGCTGCACTGGTGATGTCGGGCAAGGTCTACGCAGCCGACACCCTGTTGCAGGTCTGTGCCCATCTCAATGGCGTGCAGCCTTGTGAGTCGGTCCTGGTCAACCAGAACAGTAACACTCCCGTTTATCCAGATCTGGCTGATGTAAAGGGCCAGCTGGCCGCGCGCCATGCCCTGGAAGTCGCTGCCGCCGGCGGACATAGCCTGTTGCTGGTGGGGCCGCCCGGAACCGGCAAGTCCATGCTGGCGTCTCGTCTGCCAGGTATCCTGCCTGCTATGGATGAGCAACAGGCGCTGGAAACGGCAGCAATACAATCTCTGGGGTCGCAGGGCTTCCATACGGCGCAGTGGCGGCAACGACCTTATCGTGCCCCGCACCATACCGCCTCGGCTGTCGCCCTGGTGGGCGGTGGTTCCGATCCCCGTCCGGGCGAGATCAGTCTGGCACATCACGGCGTACTGTTTCTGGACGAGTTGCCCGAGTTTGAACGAAAAGTGCTGGAAGTATTGCGTGAACCTTTGGAGTCACAGGTGATCCATATTTCCCGTGCGGCGCGGCAAGCGAGCTTTCCGGCAGATTTTCAGCTGATCGCGGCCATGAATCCCTGCCCCTGTGGCTATCTGGGACAGCCATCCGGTCGCTGCCACTGCACTCCGGAGCAGATTGCCCGCTATGTCGGCAAATTGTCGGGTCCCTTGCTGGATCGCATCGACATGCATGTGCAGGTGGCCAATCTCAGCGCGACGGAGCTGACCAGTGACCAGCCGGCCGAGGCCAGCGCCAGCATTCGTCAGCGGGTGCAGCAGGCAAGAGACCGCCAGTTGCACCGACAAGGTTGTTGCAATGCCCGCCTGACTGGGGCTGAGCTGGAGCGTCATCTGCATGCCAGCACCGAGGTTCTTGGCCTGCTGGCGCAGGCGCTGGATCGCCTTGGCTTGTCCGCCAGAAGCTATCATCGGATACTGCGCATTGCCCGCACCGTGGCCGATATGGAGGGCAGTGTGCGGCTGGGGCGACAGCATATGCTGCAGGCCATCCAATTGCGACGCAGCGGATTGACCTTATAATGCCGTGAAATATATTTTCACCGGGTTTTAATAGATAATGAGCGGATTGACTGCATGGAAATGGTAGTAGTACATGGCTAATCGTGATGTGAAGAATTCCTCGCGTTCATCGTCCTCCGGACGAGCGCGCACCAGCAGCAAAAGCGGCGGCGGTGGCATGGTGGCAGGTATTGTCATCGGCCTGATAGTCGGTGTTGCCGTCGCCGTTGGCCTGGCGATGTATTTGAATCGTTCCGCCACTCCCTTTTCCAATCTGGAAAAACTGGATCACAAGAATACGTCCGCTGCCGCGTCGGCACCGTCGACGGAATTGCTGGAACCGGGCACCAAGATCGCTGATGTCCAGCCAGCGGCACCAGTTGCCTCGGCACCCGCCAAGGTCGAAGTGGCGCCTGCGCCACCCATGCCTGTCGAGCTGCCTCCGCCTGCGGCCACGCCGCCCGCTGCCAAAAGCAAGCCGGCTGCGCCTGCTGCCAACAGCAGCAAGGATGAGCAGCGATTCGACTTCTACAAGATCCTGCCGGGACAGGTGGATGCCGTTCCTGCTGATGGCAAGGCCAATGGCAAGGATAAGGAACCTTCTGCGGCCACTCCGGCCAAAAAGGTCTACCTGCAGCTGGGTTCTTTCCAGAATGAAAACGAGGCTGACAACCTCAAGGCCAAGCTGGCCTTGCTGGGCGTGGAAGCCAAAATCCAGTCCGTGTCCCTGGCTGACAAGGGCATGGTGCATCGGGTCAGGGTGGGTCCGCTCAGCAAACAAGAGGATGTGGACCGGATACGCTCTCAGCTGAAGCAGGATGGTATCAATGCTGCCGTGGTCAAGGCAGAGTGAACGTCATAGCGTCTAAAGGACAAAAAATGAAAAAGTGGTTGATGATGGGCTTGCTGCTGCTGAGTGGTGCTGCCAGTGCGGCATCCGAGCTGGGGAAGGACTACGTGCTGATGAGCAAGCCGCAGCCGGTGGCCAACCCGAAGAAAGTCGAAGTCATCGAATTCTTCTCCTACACCTGCATCCATTGCTTCCATCTCGACCCGCTGATCAGCGCCTGGGAAAAGAAAAAACCGGCTTATGTCGATTATCACCGTGAGCAGATCGTCTGGCAGAAGCCGATGGAGGGCTTTGCCCGACTGTTTGCCACGCTGAATGTCACTGGCACGATGGAAAAGCTGAACAGCCCGGTGTTTGATGCGGTCATGCAAAAGAAAATCAACCTGGGTGACCCGGCGATCTTGAGCGACTGGCTGAAAAAGCAGCCGGGTGTGAATGTCAGCAAGTTCATGCAGACCTACAACTCCTTCGGCATCAACAGCCAGGTTGCCCGCGCCAGCCAGATCACCCGTGCCTACAATATCGAAGGCACGCCCACCATTGTGATCAATGGCAAATACGCGCTGGCACCTGCCGCACCGGAGCGCCTGATCGAGGTGATGAATGATGTGATTGCCAAGGCCAAGGCGGAAAGCAATATCAAATAAGCTTGGTCCTTCGAGGTGGCGGAGTGTATTTATGCGGCTACTTTCGTTTAGGTCCTTGACGCTGGCTGGATGGTGCGGTAAGATGCATTTCTCTGACGCGGGGTGGAGCAGTCTGGTAGCTCGTCGGGCTCATAACCCGAAGGTCGTAGGTTCGAATCCTGCCCCCGCAACCAAGTTTTCAAGAAAAGACCACTCTTATGAGTGGTCTTTTCTTGTGTGTGCCTGGTGCACGGCAGTATATACGTTCGGTTTGCTGTTCAGAACGTATTCCCTCGAGTCATCTATTTAGGGCCACATTCTTCGGGATGTGGCCCATTCTTTTGGGGCTGCAGTTCTGCGAAAACAAAAAAGCCGCCCGCAGGCGGCTTTTGTCATGACCATGCAGATCAAATGCGTTTTGCCAATTCGGCAGCCTTGCCCACATAAGCAATCGGGGTCAGTTCCAGCAGACGCGATTTTTCTGCTTCGGGAATTTCCAGACCCTTGATAAAGGCGGAAAGTGTCTCGCGGGTAATGCCGTCCTTGCCACGCGTCAGCTCTTTCAGCTGCTCGTAGGGATTGGGCACGCCGTAGCGACGCATCACGGTCTGGATCGGTTCGGCCAGCAATTCCCAGCTACGACCCAGTTCGTCAGTGATGACGGCCGGATTGATTTCCAGTTTGTTCAGGCCCTTCAGGCAGGCTTTCAGACCGAGCATGGTATAGCCGAAACCGACGCCCATATTGCGCAGTACGGTGGAGTCGGTCAGGTCGCGCTGCCAGCGCGACAGTGGCAGCTTTTCTGCCAGATGGTTCAGGATGGCATTGGCCATGCCCAGATTGCCTTCGGAGTTTTCGAAGTCGATCGGGTTGACTTTGTGCGGCATGGTCGAGCTGCCGACTTCGTCCTTCTTGACCTTCTGCTTGAAGTAGCCCAGCGAGATATAACCCCAGATGTCGCGGTTCAGGTCGATCAGGATGGTATTGATGCGCGCCACGACCTGATACAGTTCGGCCATATAGTCATGTGGCTCGATCTGGATGGTGTAGGGATTGAAGGTGAGGCCCAGGCCAGACACAAAACGACCGCACAGGCTTTCCCAGTCAATCTGCGGATAGGCAACCAGATGTGCGTTGTAATTGCCGACTGCGCCGTTGATCTTGCCAAGGATTTCCTGGGCAACCAGCTGTTCACGCTGACGCTTCAGGCGATAGACGGCATTGGCCATTTCCTTGCCCATGGTGGAAGGCGTGGCCGGTTGGCCATGGGTGCGGCACATCATCGGCAGGTCGGCCAGTTCGTGTGCCAGTTGCTGCAGCTTGAGGATCACTTCGTCCAGCGCCGGCAGCACCACGGTATTACGCGCGGTTTTCAGCATCAAGGCATGTGACAGATTGTTGATGTCTTCCGATGTGCAGGCGAAATGGATGAACTCGCTGGCGGCCATCACTTCGGTATTGCCCGACAGGCGCTCTTTCAGCCAGTATTCAATGGCCTTAACATCGTGATTGGTGCGTGCTTCGATGGCCTTTACTTCTTCGCCGTGCTGTACGGTAAAGTTGCTGATGACCTCATCGATTTCGCGGATGGTTGCCTCGGAGAAGGGCTTCACTTCCTCGATGCCCGGCTCGGCAGCCAGCATTTTCAGCCATTCCAGTTCAACCTTGATACGGAACTTCATCAGGCCATATTCGGAGAACAAGTTGCGCAAGCCTTCAACCTGGGCGGCGTAGCGGCCATCCAGCGGGCTCAGGGCGGTCAGCGGGTTCAGATTCATGACGAGGTATTTCCAAGCGTGGTTTGCCAGTCGGGCTGGCAGGTTTCAGTACAAAACAAAACGTTTCAGTCAGGCTGGCGTGTCAGCCTGCGTGCTAGTCCGGCAGCCAGTTTGTCGGCGGCTTCCGGTTTGAAGCGGAAAAACAGTTCGGGTTCGATCATCTCCACTTCCATCAAGGCCAGTTTTCCATGATTGTCGCGGATCATATCAACACGGGCATATAGCACATCAAAAGGCAGTGCCGCCACCGTGGCTTCGGCGAGGCTGCGTTCTTCGGCGGTGGCCTGATGGGGGTGGACGCTGCCGCCATGGTCATCCTGTACCCGGAAGTCGCCTGCTTGTGGCAGCTTGCGGATGGCATGGCTGAATGCCCCGTCGATCACCATCAAAGACAACTCCCCCTGGCTCAGTATGTGCTGCTGGAACGGTTGCAGCATCATGGCTTCACGTTGGATCAGCTCGGCAAAAGTACATTCCAGCCTTGCACTGTTTGCCGCATCCAGCCGATAAGTGTGACGAGCCGAGCCGGACACTACCGGCTTGAGAATGGCCTGCTCCCATGCGCAATCCTGCAGGCACTGCTCCAGGCTGCGGGTATCACCTCTCTCAATGTAGTGACTGCTGACCGTGTTGATGCCTTTTTTTGCCAGTGTTGCCAGATAATGTTTGTCGATATTCCAGTTGATCAGCTCGGCACTGTTGAATAGTGTGGTTTGCCGAGCGACCTGCTGGAGCCAGGGGCCAAACTCGGCAAAGCGCTCAAAGTAGTCCCAGGTAGTGCGAAACAGTATGCAGCGCGTCTGTGTCCAGTCGAAATCAGGGTCATCCCAAGCCTTGCGAGCAACGCGCAAGCCCTGGGCAGCCAGAGCCGACATGACCAGCCCATCTTCATGATGAACCTGGCGGCTATACCAGTCGGCCTCATCCAGCTGGAGCAGGGACTGCTTTGTCAGTACGATGACATCAAACTGCATGCATTTCCTTCACATCAAGAAAAACGGGTGCCTGGCACCCGTTTCGCTTACATCCCGGGCATCATGCCCTTCATGCCACGCATCATTTTCATCAATCCGCCCTTGGCGGAGAACTGTTTCATCATCTTTTGCGTCTGTTCAAACTGGTTGAGCAGACGATTGACCTCTTGCACCGTCACGCCGGAGCCGGCTGCAATACGGCGTTTGCGGCTGGCTTTCAGCAGTTCCGGTTTGCGACGTTCTTCCATGGTCATCGAATTGATGATGCCCTCGATACGGCGCATGGATTTTTCGGCTTCTGCGCCTTGAATGCCCTTGGCCATCTGACCCAGCTGGCCCGGCATTTTTTCCAGCAGATTGGACATGCCGCCCATTTTTTTCATCTGCTGCATCTGTGCCTTGAAATCCTCCAGATCGAAGCCCTTGCCGGACTTCAATTTCTTCGCCATGGCTGCAGCTTCGTCCTGATCGATGCCCTTTTGGACTTCTTCAATCAGCGACAGCACATCGCCCATGCCGAGAATACGGCTGGCAATCCGGTCTGGGTGGAAGGGCTCCAGGCCATTGACCTTTTCTCCCACGCCGATGAACTTGATCGGCTTGCCCGTGATGTGACGGACTGACAGTGCGGCGCCGCCACGCGAATCACCATCCATCTTGGTCAGGATGACACCAGTCAGCGGCAGTGCCTCATTGAAGGCCTGGGCGGTATTGACGGCATCCTGGCCCTGCATCGCATCGACGACAAACAGGGTTTCCACCGGATTGATGGCAGCGTGAACGGCCTTGATTTCAGCCATCATGGCTTCATCGATGGCCAGACGGCCGGCTGTATCGACCATCAGCACATCAAAGAAATGACGCTTGGCATGATCAACCGCGGCACGGGCGATCTCGACAGGTTTCTGCTGGCTATCCGAGGGAAACCACTCAACGCCGACTTGCTCGGCCAGCAGTTTCAACTGCTCAATGGCGGCCGGGCGATATACGTCGGCCGATACCACCAGAATCTTTTTCTTCTGCGTTTCTTTCAGCAGTTTGGCCAGCTTGCCCACCGTGGTGGTTTTACCGGCACCCTGCAAACCGGCCATCAGCACAATGGCGGGCGGAACAGCGGCCAGATTGAGTGCGTCGTTTTTTTCACCCATCAATTTGACGAGTTCATCATTTACCACACCAACCAGAGCCTGGCCTGGTGTCAGGCTGCCCATGACCTCCTGGCCAAGGGCGCGCTCCTTGATCTGGGCGATAAAGGATTTGACGACAGGGAGTGCAACGTCGGCCTCCAGCAAGGCCATGCGAACTTCGCGCAAGGCGTCCTGGATATTGCTTTCGGTCAGGCGGGCATTGCCGCGCAGATTCTTGATGACGCCGGACAGGCGGTTGGTCAGGTTGTCTAGCATGCTGAGTCCTTCTGTCTGCCAACGAGGGACAGGTTGGTGTAGACTTTCAAACTGTCGATTTTACCACGAGCTGCCGGGTTGACGCCCGCAAATGATGGCGCTAACACCATGACTGCTTTTATTTTTGTTCTGACAATCCTGCTCATCTGCGCCTATGGCGGCCTTTCCTGGCACTTTATCGGCAACTGGAAGGGTGTGGCCAGTTTGCCGCGCAACCCCCGTTTCGAGCACACCCTGTTGGGCATTATCTTGCTGCTGCATGCCTATGCCGTGATGTCGCCGCTATCGGAAGGCAGCATGATTTCGCTGGGAGTTGGCCGTGCCTTGTCCGTGGTGGTGTGGATGATGCTGGTGATTTACTGGACCTGCAGCTTCTTCTACCGGGTGGAGGGCTTGCAACTGTTCATGATGCCGCTGGCCATGACGACACTGGGATTTGCGCTGGTTTTCCCTGGCGAGCACATCATGCATGATCTGGGCAACCCGGCTTTTGCCCTGCATGTATTGGTATCCATTGTGGCGTACAGTCTGTTTGCCATTGCCGCCTTGCTGGCGGTGCTGATGCTCTTCCTGGAAAAGGCATTGCATGACAAGCGCTGGTTGTCTCTGGTACGGCAATTGCCACCACTGCTGTCGCTGGAAAAAATGATGTTCCAGGTGATTGGCATCGGCTTCATGCTGCTCACCGTGTCTCTGCTGACTGGCGTGGTCTTTTCCGAAGAGGTGTTTGGCAAGGCGGTGGCCCTGAGCCATAAGACGGTTTTTTCCGTTATTTCCTGGCTGCTGTTTGCGGCGCTGCTGCTGGGCCGTCACTTCAAGGGATGGCGTGGCAAGGTGGCGATCCGCTGGACACTGGCTGGTTTCGCAGCTTTGCTACTGGCTTATATCGGCAGCAAAATGGTCTTGGAGTTGTTGTTGCATCGCGTCTGATCAGCTTGTCGTAGTGGCTTATTCTTTTTGTCATCACTTCCACCTGAAATGAGGAACTGCTTCATGAAAAAACTGTTTGCCATGATTGTGGGTCTGCTGTTTATCTGCGCCTCTGCCTTTGCTGCTATCAATATCAACACGGCTACCCAGCAACAGCTGGAGTCCCTCAATGGCATTGGGCCAGTCAAAGCCAAAGCCATCATCGACTACCGTACCAAGAACGGTGCTTTCAAATCGGTCGATGACTTGAAGAAGGTATCTGGCATCGGTGACAAAACCCTGGAAAAGCTGCGCAAGGATATTGCGGTGAGTGGAGCTAGCGCGGCTCCGGCGGCTGTGCCGGCCAAGGCAGCTGCGCCAGCAGGCAAACCGGTAACGACCAAGAAAGAAGCCTCCAAACCGGTGGCAAAGAAATAAGCATTGATGACCAAAGCAAAGCGCCCCACGGGGCGCTTTGTTGTTATCTAGCTCTTGTTTTTACCAAATAGCAGCAAGGCGCGCTGACGCTGTACAGCATGTTCCACAATGGGAGCAGGGTAGTCGCATTCAAGCTGGAAACCCAGTGGTGGGTTTTTGGCCAACCAGGGGGCATGAATATCCTTGTTGTTAAACGATGCCAGTTCCGGTACATAGCGTCGGATGAACTTGCCTTCAGGATCGAATTTTTCCGATTGTGTTACCGGGTTGAAAATGCGGAAGTAAGGCTGTGCGTCGCAACCGGTCGATGCCGCCCATTGCCAGCCGCCATTGTTGGCCGCGAGGTCAAAATCTAGCAATGTCTCGGCAAAGTAGGCCTCACCCCAGCGCCAGTCGATCAGCAAGTCTTTGACCAGAAAGCTGGCTGCGATCATGCGCAGGCGGTTGTGCATATAGCCGGTTTGTTTCAATTGCCGCATGGCGGCATCAACGACGGGATAGCCGGTGCGTCCCTCCTGCCATGCAGCAAACCACTCTGGTGAGTTTTCAAATTCCAGCTGACGGTATTCTTCTTTGAAGCTGTTGCCCACTACCTGGGGGAAGTGCCAGAGTAGTTGCTGATAGAAGTCGCGCCAGATGAGCTCTCCCAGCCAGCATTCGGCTCCCTCTCCGCCTTGCTGCCAGGCAAATTGCGCCAGTTTCCTGATGGAAACGGTGCCAAACCGCAAATGCGCCGACAGGTAAGAGACCCCTTTTGTTGCAGGATAGTCGCGCCAGTTCTTGTAATGGTTAACACGCAGCATAAAGTCGGCAAAGAGCTGATCCGCGGCTTCACTTCCACCTTGCAAGGCCGTGTGTGCCCGCGTGAAGCCAAGGGTCTCCAGGGCGGGGAGGGGAGCAGTCTGCCAGCGATCCAGCTGCGCCAGTTGGTTTTGACTGGGATAGGACTGAACAAAGAATGGCTCCAGCCGTTTAAGCCAAGCATTCTTATAAGGTGTGAACACGGTATAAGGACGGCCAGCAGCAGTCAGTACCTCGTCAGTTTCAAAAATCACCTGATCCTTGAACAGCTCCAGTTGTCCCGACTGTTGAGCCAGCTTGGCGGCAACCTGTTCATCGCGCAGTATCGCCGCCGGCTCGTAATCACGGTTGGCGAAAACCTTGCTTGCATTCCATTGTCGGGCCAGCTCAGGAATGATGTCCTGTGCCCGGCCATGCGCCACATGCAAATCACTGCCGGCAGCCTGCAGTCCTTGGCGCAAGTCAGCCACGCAGTCCCAGATGAAGGCGATGCGCCGGTCTGCCGGCGGTAGTGGGGCAAGGATGTCGGTGTCAAACACAAAAACACAGCGCACTGCCGCGCCAGACTTCAAGGCATGGAACAGGCCGGCATTGTCAGCAAGGCGCAAGTCCCGCCGGAACCAGAAAATATGTGTTTGAGGCATGATCATGCTCGCTCGTGTTGATGGGTTCAGGGGCTGATGATGCAATTTTTCATCATTTTTGCAACACATTTGCCGGTGTGTTGTTTTTTTGGTTGAGTGCTTTTTGTTGTTTGTTTTTGATAAATATTTATATAAATCAATTACTTGTTCTGTGTTTGTGTCGATGTTTATTGGGTTCTTGCTGCCTGGCGTGCTGCGATGTTTTGTATTTTTGCAACGAGCGCTTTATATTTCAGGCAGCAACTAGCCGATCAATCGGCAGTGAAAAAATGTCCGGGAGCCTCAGATGCAAGGGGCAATCTAACAGGACTACATTAAACTGACTTCGAAAGGAATTAGCGATGAACAAGAAGCTGATCGCCCTGGCTCTGGCCGCTCTGCCGGTAGCCCACGCAATGGCTGATGTAACCATTTACGGCACTATCGAAGCCGACATGGAAAGCAGCAAGACCTACGCTAACGGCGTTAAAGATGCAAACGGCAAGCCCAAGGCTGTTACTCACATCGACGATACCGGTTCCCTGATCGGTTTCAAGGGTACTGAAGACCTCGGCAATGGCCTGAAAGCAATTTGGCAAGTTGAACAGTCCCTGAGCATCGACGGCACCACCAAGCCGGCTAATGCTTCCAATTCCAGCAACACCTTTGCTACCCGCGATTCTTTCGTTGGCCTGCAAGGTGCTTTCGGTAAAGTACGTATCGGTAATCTGAGCTCCTTCCTGAACTCCGACGCTGGCGCTCCGGATGCTTGGATTTATGGCAACGGCGTTAACGGCCTGTCCTACAGCTCCATCAACCAATTGGATGGTCGTTATGCGAACTCCATTCGCTACGACATTCCGGAGTTTGTTGCTGGTCTGAGCGGTGCAGTTCAGTACGGTGTTGATGAGAAGAGTGCAACCAACAAGCAGAATGTATTGACTGTTGGCGCTTCTTACACTAACTCGGGCTACTTTGGTACCTTCGGCTATCAGCGCTTTGCCAACAACTTTGATGGCAACAAGACCGGTAACTACTGGCGCTTGGAAGGTGGCTACAATGCCAACAACATCCTGGCTGCTGCTTACTTCGGCAAGAGCAATCTGAGCACCAGCACTGATACCACTCTGAGCAGCTTCACCGCTCTGACTGGCGATCTGAAGAAGAAAGAAGCTGGCCTGACCCTGGGCTACACCATCGGTGCAATCACCCCGAAATTCTCCTATGGTCGCGTATGGGGTGCTTCGGTTGAAGGCGCTGATGTTAAGGGCCACCTGAACCAGTACGTACTGGGTGCTGACTATGCCCTGAGCAAGCGTACCACTGCTTACGCTTCCTACGGTTATGTTCAGAACGCCTACATCGCCAATGCTGCTACTGGCGAAAAGTATGCTAACGAGCACACCGTTGCTGTTGGTGTTCAGCACAAGTTCTAATTCTCGCTTAGAGAGTTAAACTCAAGAAAAAGGACTGCTTCGGCAGTCCTTTTTTTATGTCTGAGCTGGAGTGGTGATCTGTACTGTTTTCCGCGGAGTCGATTGGCTGCTGCAGGGGGCGACGGTGCTGCCACTTTGCGCCGCCTGCGCATATAATGCCTGCATGGTTGTGGCAATGCCCCTGTGCTGGGGGTGCTGAGAATTGACAAAGGGATTTTATGGAAGCTTCTGCGGGGATATCTGGCCTTGGGCGGGCACTCGTTCAGAATAATGCCTTGCTGTTGCAGGATGCCGAGGCGATTCAGCGTTTGGCTCAGGCTTCCGGTATCAGCTTTGTCGAGCAGTTGATTGCCAGTAAGAAAATGTCAGCTGTCGAGGTGGCGACCTTTGCCTCCGGTGTATTTGGTTATCCCTTGCTGGATATGGGGGCGATTGATCCGGCTCAGCTCCCCAAGGGCATGGTGGATGAGGAGTTGATTGGCAGTCGCCGCCTGGTTCCCTTGTTCAAGCGGGGTAATAAACTCTATATCGGTACATCTGATCCTACCCAGACCTCGGCTTTTCATGCCATTACCTTCAAGACCGGCCTGACCGTCGAGGTGGTGGTGGTCGAGGATGACAAGCTGTCCAAGGTGATCGGCAAGTACACCGAGGATGCCACGGCTGCCATCAAGGCGTTGGAAAACGAGGATTTTGGTGATCTGGAGTTTGTCGATCCGGATGCGCCGACCGCTCACAGTGAAACCAATCAGCCAGATGTCGATGATGCACCGGTGGTCAAATTCATCCACAAAGTACTGTTGGATGCCATTACTGGTGGGGCTTCCGATGTTCACTTCGAGCCGTATGAGAAATTTTATCGTATCCGTTACCGGGTCGATGGTCAGCTCAAGGAAATTGCTCAGCCCCCCTTGCTGCTGAAAGAAAAGATCGCCTCCCGCATCAAGGTGATTTCCCGCCTGGATATTTCAGAAAAGCGGGTTCCTCAAGATGGCCGCTTGAAGCTGGTGCTGTCGAAGACGCACTCGATTGATTTTCGTGTCAGTACCTTGCCAACCTTGTATGGCGAGAAGATTGTGATGCGTATTCTTGATGCCTCTGCGGCATCGCTGGATATCGAACAGCTGGGTTTCGAACCGGAACAAAAGAAATTACTGCTGGAGGCCATTGGTCGCCCCTATGGCATGGTGCTGGTTACCGGACCAACCGGTAGCGGCAAAACGGTGTCGCTTTACACCTGCCTGAATATCCTGAACAAGCCGGATATCAATATTTCCACTGCCGAGGACCCGGTAGAAATCAACTTGCCTGGTATCAATCAGGTCAACGTCAATGAAAAAGCGGGCCTGACCTTCTCGTCGGCCTTGAAAGCCTTCTTGCGGCAAGATCCCGATGTGATCATGGTGGGGGAAATCCGTGATTTCGAGACCGCGGATATTTCCATCAAGGCAGCACAAACCGGTCACATGGTATTCTCCACGCTGCATACCAATAATGCGCCGGCTACCCTGACCCGTTTGCTGAACATGGGGGTGGCACCGTTCAATGTGGCTAGCTCGGTATTGCTGATCATGGCGCAGCGTCTGGCACGTCGCTTGTGCAACCATTGCAAGGCACCGGTGGACATTCCGGACACCGCCTTGCTGAGGGCAGGGTTTAGGCAGGAGGAGCTGGATGGTAGCTGGAAACCTTATGGCCCGGTGGGCTGCGATGAGTGTCGCGGCTCCGGCTATAAGGGACGTACCGGTATTTATGAAGTGATGCCGATTACCGATGCCATGACCCGGTTGATCATGCAGAATGGCACCGCGATTGATATCAATGATCTCGCCTTGAAAGAGGGTATGGTCGATCTGCGGCATGCGGGTCTGCTCAAGGTCAAGCGAGGGCTGACCTCGCTGGCTGAAATCGAGGCAGTGACCAACGATTAGCTAGAAGAAAGACAAGCATGGCGACCGTGGCGAAAAAGACAAATCCGGGGTTTATCTGGGAGTGGGAAGGCAAGGACCGGTCCGGCAAGGTCATCCGTGGCGAGCTGCGTGCGGAAACCGAGGCCGTTGCCAAGACGCAATTGCGGCGACAGGGTATCAATGTCCTCAAGGTAAAGCGCCGGCGTGGCGGTTTTGGTCGCAAGATCACCGAAAAAGACATCACGCTGTTTACCCGTCAGCTTTCCACCATGATGCGCGCCGGTGTGCCCCTGCTGCAGGCATTTGATATCACGGCCAAAGGGCACAGTAATCCGGCTGTGACCAAGATGCTGCTGGAAGTTCGCGCCGATGTGGAAACCGGCCTGTCTCTGGCGGAAGCCTTTCGCAAAAAGCCGCTGTATTTCGACAAGCTGTTTTGTAATCTGATTGCGGCGGGCGAGACCGGCGGCGTGCTGGATTCCTTGCTCGACAAGTTGGCCACTTATAAAGAAAAAGTAATGGCCATCAAGGGCAAGATCAAATCCGCCATGATCTACCCGACGGCGATTATTGCCACCGCCTTTATCATTACCGCCGTGATCATGATTTACGTGATCCCGGCCTTCAAGGACCTGTTCTCCAGCTTTGGTGCCGATCTGCCGGCGCCGACATTGGTGGTGATCTGGTTGTCGGATTTCTTCGTTCACTGGTGGTGGCTGATTTTCGGCTCGATCTTCGGTGGCATTTTTTCTTTCTTTTATGCGTTCAAGCGCACTCCCAAGTTGCAGGAGCAGTTTGATCGCATCTTGCTGAAGCTGCCGGTGATTGGCGACATCATCCGCAAGGCGACCATTGCCCGCTGGACGCGTACCTTGTCCACCTTGTTTGCTGCAGGTGTCCCTTTGGTCGAGGCGCTGGATTCGGTGGGTGGGGCATCGGGTAATCAGGTCTATAGCGAAGCCACCAAGCTGATTCAGAATGATGTCAGTGCCGGCTCCAGCCTCAGTTATTCCATGCAGCGCACCGGGCTGTTTCCCAATATGGTGCTGCAGATGACCTCGATCGGCGAGGAGTCCGGCTCACTAGACCAGATGCTCGACAAGATCGCTGATTTCTATGAGGAAGAAGTCGACAACGCGGTGGCCTCACTTTCCAGCCTGCTGGAGCCGGCCATCATGGTGATTCTGGGGGTACTGATTGGTGGTCTGGTCATCGCCATGTACATGCCGATTTTCAAGATGGGTCAGGTGGTAGGTTAAGCATGGCTGAAATGGCAAGTGTATTCGCTGGCAATGCCGGCTTGCTGGTGCTGGTGGTATTGCTGTTTGGCCTGCTGGTTGGCAGCTTTCTCAATGTGGTGATTCACCGTCTGCCCAAGATGATGGAACTGGGCTGGCAGCAGGAGTGCGATGCCTACCTGGGGCGGGAGCCGACGGCACGGCCCCGCTACAATCTGCTGGTCCCGGCATCGCATTGTCCGGTCTGCCGGCAAGAGGTCCGCCCCTGGCAGAATATTCCCCTGCTGAGTTATGCTTTGTTACGTGGTCGTTGTCATGCCTGCAGCACGCCGATCAGCCTGCGTTATCCGGCGGTGGAGCTGCTCACTGGTGGCCTGTTTGCACTGCTGGCCTGGCATTATGGCTGGAGTGTGCAACTGCCGGCCTACCTGGCACTGACTGCGGTGCTGGTGGCGCTCACCTTTATTGATGCCGATACCCAGTTGCTGCCAGACAGCCTGACGCTGCCCTTGTTGTGGGCCGGCCTGCTGTTCAATCTGCTGACCGGGACTGTCGCACTTTCCGATGCCGTGCTGGGTGCCATGGCCGGCTATCTGAGCTTGTGGCTGGTGTACTGGCTGTTCAAGCTGGTTACCGGCAAGGAGGGCATGGGGTATGGTGATTTCAAGCTGCTGGCAGCCTTCGGTGCCTGGCTGGGCTGGAGCATGTTGCCGCTGATCATCCTGCTGTCTTCCCTGGTGGGGGCGGTGGTCGGTATCGTGCTGATCCTGCTGGCCCGCATGGGGCGTGGCCAGGCCTTGCCGTTTGGGCCGTATCTGGCAGCAGCCGGCTGGATTGCCTTGCTGTGGGGGCAGGATATTGTCAGCTGGTATCTGAGCACCTATGCCCATTGAGATTGTCGGCCTGACTGGAGGCATCGGTTCCGGGAAAAGTGCTGCCGCTGCGCACTTCGCCACACTGGGTGTGCCGGTGGTGGATACTGATGTCATTGCGCATGTACTGACAGCGGCTGATGGCGCGGCCATGCCCTTGCTCGCTGCCGAGTTTGGCCGCCAGGTGGTGGCTGCCAACGGTGCGCTGGACCGTGCCGCCATGCGTGCACTGGCCTTTGCTGATCCGGCCAATCGCCGCCGGCTGGAGTCCATCCTGCATCCGCTGATCCGGGCCGAATCCGTGCGCCAGCTGGATACCGCTCGTGGGCCCTATGCGCTGCTGGTGGTGCCCTTGTTGTTTGAAAATCCGGATTATCTGGCGCTGGTGCGGCGCAGCCTGCTGGTGGATTGTGCGGAGGAGGTGCAATTGGCACGGGTGCAAGCCCGCAGTGGTTTGACCGCCGAGGAGGTACGCGCCATCATGGCGGCGCAGATGCCGCGTGCGCAAAGACTGGCACGCGCCGACGATGTCATCGATAATGATGGCTCGCTTGCGGCATTGCAGCTTCAAGTCGAGGCCAAACACCAGTATTATCTTGCAAACCTTGCCCACAGCCAGTGACAAGGCATTTTCCAAGCCACCAAGAAGGGCAAACGTCTTGTGATCAGTTTTGAGTTTCCTGTCACCGAGCGAACCCGTACCCTGCTTCGACTGGAGCAGCTGTATGACCGGCTGGCTTATTTTCTTGGCAAGGATCATCCGCTGGATCATCACGCCGGCTTGCTGGTGTTGTTCGAATTGCTGGAAACGGCCTCCCGTGCCGATTTGAAAGCCGATCTGCTGCAGGAGCTGGAGCGGCAGAAGCAGGTGCTGGAAGCGCTGCGTGAAAATCCCAATGTGGCGGAAGAAACGCTGGAAAAGGTCCTGGACGAAATCGAGCTGTCTTCCAGCCAGCTGCTGGGCGTCACCGGCAAGTTTGGCCAGCACCTGCGTGAAAACGAGTGGCTGATGGCCATCAAGCAGCGTGCCGGTATTCCCGGTGGTACCTGCCAGTTCGATTTGCCGTCTTATCATCTGTGGCAGCAAAAACCGGCGGAAGAGCGGCGACGCGACATGCGGCGCTGGGCAGCACCGCTGATGCCGACGGCTGAGGCCGCCCGCATCCTGTTGCATCTGCTGCGCGACAGCGGCAAGACCCATCATTATGTCGCCCGCAATGGCGCTTTTCAGCAGATGTCCGGTGGCAAGGTGGTGCAGATGATCCGCATCGCCTATGACCCCAGTCTCAATGTATTGCCGGAATTGTCCGCCAACAAATATGCCATCAATGTCCGCTTCGTCAGTGCCGTTACCGGTGAAAGCCGGCCCCGCCAGACCGAGTGCGATGTCGAATTTACCCTGACCAACTGCAAGTTCTGAGCCATGTCCCAAGCTGTTCGTACCGTACCTTGCCCTACCTGTGGCGCAGCCGTGCGCTGGGAGCCTGCCAGCGAGTTTCGTCCGTTCTGCAGCGAGCGCTGCAAGATGATCGATCTGGGCGAGTGGGCCAGCGAGACTTACCGGCTGCCGGCGCAGGAGGAAAGCCCGGATTGCGAAATCGATCCCTCGCGCTACTCCTGAGCCGTTTCGGCCATATGAAAAAAACAAGGCCCGCAATTGCGGGCCTTGATCATTGCCGGCAGTCCACTCAGGCGCGGGCAGCCAGCGCGGCTCCCTGGGTGAAATAGGCTTTGACGCCACTGAGGATGGAGCCAGCCATTTGCTGCTGGAAGTCGCCATCCAGCAGGCGCTGCTCTTCTTCCGGATTACTGATGAAGGCGGTTTCGACCAGGATGGACGGAATGTCCGGGGCCTTGAGCACGGCAAATCCGGCCTGCTCGACCTGGGCGCTATGCAGCTTGTTCAGGCTACCCACCTTGCCCAGCATGATCTTGCCCAGCTTCAGGCTGTCATTGATGGTGGCGGTCTGGGTCAGGTCCAGCAGTGTATGCGCCAGGAACTTGTCCTTGCTGGCAATCTTTACCCCACCGATCAGGTCCGAGCTGTTTTCAGATTGCGCCATGGTCTTGGCAAAGGCACTGGAAGCACCTTTCTCGGACAAGGCAAATACCGACGAGCCACGGGCGCTGCGATTGGGTGCCGCGTCGGCATGGATGGAAATGAACAGGTCGGCATTCAGTTTGCGTGCCTTGGCCACGCGTACGCCCAGCGGAATGAAGATGTCTTCCTCGCGGGTCATGAAGGCCTTCATATTGCGTTCGGCATCAATCATGCGCTTGAGCTGCTTGCCAATGCGCAGCACGATGTCTTTCTCGCGGGTGCCATTCATGCCGATGGCGCCGGGGTCTTCCCCGCCGTGGCCCGGGTCCAGCATCACCACGATGGGGCGGCCCGCATCATTTTTCTTTGGCTTGACCTGCGGTGGCGGCTCGGTGAGCTTGCCCTTGTTGTAGTCGTCCAGCAGCGCCATCAGCGGGTCATCCTGTGCGCCAGTGGCGGGGTAGAGGTCAACCACCAGCCGGTGCTTGTATTCGGCTACCGGGTTAAGGGTGAATGCCTGCGGCTTGACATCGGTCTTGAGCTCCAGCACCAAGCGTACCGTATCCGGGCTGAATTGCCCGGCGCGGGCGGTCTTGATGTAGGGGTCGGCGTCGGCGATCTGGCTGCTGATGTCTTTCAGCACGCTGTTGAGCTGTACCCCTTCCAGGTCGATCACCAGCCGGTCGGGATTACTGATGGTGAACTGTTTGAACTTGATGGCATCGCTGGCTTCCAGCGTGATGCGGGTGTAGCTGGAGGCCGGCCAGATGCGAATGGCGACCACCTGGCTATTGCCGGCAAAGCCAAGCTTGCTGACGCTGAGCAGAAAGGTGGCGGCTGCCGCGCCAATCAGGCGGCGGCGGGTGGGGTCGAAAGTCGAGTCAGGCATGACTGTCCGGTTTCTGTGCTTGCGGTTAAACGATACGTGCGACCCTGACCGCTGACCTCGAGTTCCAGCGTCAGGTCGGCCATGGGCAATAAGTCCCCAGCCTTGTCCGGCCACTCCACCAGGCAGACGGTATCCTGGCCGAAGTAGTCGCGAAAGCCGGCATCATCCCATTCTTCCGGGTCGGCAAAGCGGTACAGGTCGAAATGGTGCACGGTCAACTCTGCCAGCGGGTAACTTTCAACCAGAGTATAGGTCGGGCTTTTCACTCGGCCTTGATGGCCCAGGCCGGCCAGCAGGCCGCGGCTGAAGGTGGTTTTGCCGGCCCCCAGGTCACCCTGCAGGAATATCACCACGCCGGCTTGCAAGGCATGCGCCAGCGCGCTGCCCAGTGCGAGGGTAGCGGCTTCATCGGGCAGGCTGCCGCAGTGAACGCTGGTATCATCCATGGCCATATGACTGAGAAATCCTATCAAAACATGGATTATCCCGAATTGGCGCGCCAAATCAAAGCCTGGGCACAAGAATTGGGCTTTGCCGATGCCAGAATCGGCCATGCCCGGCTGCCAGAGCAGGCCGAACGCGAGCTGCAAGCCTGGCTGGACGCCGGCTGCCATGGCGAAATGGACTATATGGCGCGGCATGGCGCGCTGCGGGTGAGGCCGGCCGAGCTGGTGCCCGGCACGCTGACCATCATCAGCGTGCGCATGCCGTACTGGCCGGCGGAGGCGCAGGCCAGCGAGTCGGTACTGCAGGATGGCCGCCTGGCCTATCTGTCACGTTATGCGCTGGGGCGTGATTATCACAAGGTCTTGCGTGCCCGCCTGCAAAAGCTGGCTGACCATATCACCCAGGCTATTGGTGATTTCGGTTACCGGGTGTTTACCGACAGTGCGCCGGTGGCCGAGGTGGCGCTGGCGGCACAGTCCGGTCTGGGCTGGCGCGGCAAACATACCCTGTTGCTGAACCGGCAGCAGGGCTCGCTGTTTTTCCTTGGTGAGCTGTTTACCGATCTGCCCTTGCCGGTGGATGAGGAGGAGGACGGGCACTGCGGCCGCTGCACCCGTTGTATCGATATCTGTCCGACCCAGGCCATTACCGCGCCTTATCAGGTGGATGCGCGCCGCTGTATTTCTTATCTGACCATCGAGCTGAAGTCAGCCATCCCGCTGGAGCTGCGGCCCTTGATCGGCAACCGGGTCTATGGCTGTGACGACTGCCAGCTGGTTTGTCCGTGGAACCGCTTTGCCGTCAATACCAAGGAGGCCGATTTTGCCGTGCGGCATGGGCTGGATGGCGCGTCCTTGCTTGCGCTGTTTGGTTGGAGTGAAGCCATGTTCAAGGAAAAGCTGGCTGGTAGCCCGATCTACCGCATCGGTTACGCCAAGTGGCTGTCCAATCTGGCGGTTGGCTTGGGCAATGCGCCATACGATCCAGCAATCGTTGCGGCGCTGGAGCAGCGGCTGGATTGGCCGGACGAGCTGGTGGCCGAGCCGGTGCGCTGGGCTTTGCAACAACAGCGCCAGCGCGCAGCGGACGGCCATGAAAAAGGGAGCCTGGCGGCTCCCTGATCCAGCAGGCCGGCTCAGCTCAGTTGAGCGGCTTGGTGAAGTGAAACGAGGTGATGCTGAATCCCTTGCGGAAATACAGACGATGCGCCTCGGTGCGCCAGGTGCCGGAATCCAGCACCTGAAAGCCGCAGCCCAGTCGTCGCGCCTCCTCGGCACACCAGTCCAGCAGCTGGCTGCCTATGCCTTGCGAGCGGTGGGCTTCATCGCTGACCAGGTCATCGATATACAGCCGCAGGTCCTCATAGGTGTTTTCATACACCCGGTACAGTGCCAGCCCCAGCGGCTTGCCGTCGCCATCCAGCGCCGCCACCATGCGTGCGCCAAACGAACAGACGCGTTGCATTTTTGCCGCATAGCTGTGGCCGTGTTCCGGCAGCATGGGGCGCAACTGGCGATGCAGGCTGCTGCACTGGGCCAGCAATGCCGGCTCGGTGACCTTGCCTGATTCGTCAGTCAGCGGCACGATGCGCAAAGACAGGGCCATTTCATTCGCCACGGGACGGTGCAATCACCAGTGATTCACCCTCCAGAATCACCTTGCCCTGCACCAGGCACTGGGTAGCCAGCTTGACGCGTTTCTTTTCCGGGAAGATTTCCACCACGGTGGCGCGCGCGGTGACGGTCTGGCCAATGCGCACCGGTGCCTTGAAGCGGGTGGATTGCGACAGGTAGATGGTGCCATTGCCCGGCAGCTTGGTGCCGACTACGGTGGAGATCAGGCTGGCGGTCAGCATGCCATGGGCGATGCGGCCGGCGAACGGTGTGGTTTCCGCGTACTCCTGGTTGATGTGCACCGGATTGTCATCGCCGGAAACGGCAGCAAACATCAGGATATCGGCTTCGGTAATGGTTTTGGCGTATTCGGCAGAATCGCCGACCTTGATATCTTCAAAGTAGACTGTCATGAGGGTGTCTCCGGCTATGACATTGAAATTGCTGCACTGCATTGTGCCATGCAGCAGACGAAATGCAAATTAAGCGGAAATGACGTAGTATCTGCAATCAGTTGTTTTTTTGCTACGTGCCATACACTAAAATTCAACCAAACGCTCGTTTGAAATGGCGTTGGGGCATAATTCGGGAAACACCACGGTAGCAAGTCCCTTCCGAGTTCGATTAACCCAGAGAGCTATTCGCTGGAGGAATATGAAAGTTCTAGTCGCTGTTAAACGCGTTGTCGATTACAACGTGAAGGTTCGGGTGAAGGCTGACGGGTCTGATGTCGATGTCGCCAACGTCAAGATGTCGATGAACCCCTTTGACGAAATCGCGGTGGAAGAAGCCGTGCGTCTGAAGGAAGCCGGCAAGGCCACCGAGATCGTTGTTGTTTCCATGGGTGTGAAGCAGTGCGAGGAAACCCTGCGCACCGCGCTGGCCATGGGTGCAGACCGCGCCATCCTGGTGGAAACCGACACCGAGCTGCAACCGCTGGCCGTGGCCAAGCTGCTGAAGGCTGTTGCCGACAAGGAACAGCCGCAGCTGCTGATCGTCGGCAAGCAAGCCATTGACGACGATGCCAACCAGACCGGCCAGATGGCTGCCGCGCTGCTGGGCTGGGCACAAGGCACCTTCGCCTCCAAGGTGGATGTGGCTGCGGAAACGGTGGACGTCACCCGTGAAATCGACGGTGGCCTGGAAACCGTCAAGCTGCGCCTGCCGGCCGTGGTCACCGCCGACCTGCGCCTGAACGAGCCGCGCTTCATCAAGCTGCCCAACATCATGGCCGCCAAGAAAAAGCCGCTGGACAAGACCAGCCCGGCTGATCTGGGTGTCGATGTCACTCCGCGCCTGAAAACGCTGAAAGTGGCCGAGCCTGCCAAGCGCTCTGCCGGCATCAAGGTAGCCAATGCTGCCGAGCTGGTAGCCAAACTGAAAAACGACGCAAAGGTGCTGTAAGCCATGGCCATTCTCGTTATCGCTGAACACGACAACCAGGGCCTGAAAGCAGGCACCCTGAATACCGTAACCGCCGCTGCCAAGCTGGGCGAAGTGCACGTGCTGGTGGCTGGCCAGAATGCCGCTGCTGCTGCCGAAGCTGCCAAGAATGTGGCTGGCGTGAGCAAGGTACTGCTGGCTGATGCCGCCCAGTACGCGCACGGCCTGGCCGAAGCGCTGTCCGCGCTGGTGGTGGAAGTGGCCAAGGGCTACAGCCATGTACTGGCGCCGGCTACTTCTTTTGGCAAGAACCTGCTGCCGCGCGTGGCTGCCTTGCTGGATGTGGCGCAGATTTCCGAAATCACCGCCATCGAATCCGCCGATACTTTCGTGCGCCCGGTCTATGCCGGTAACGTGCTGGCTACCGTGCAATCGGCTGATGCCATCAAGGTGATCACCGTGCGCACCACCGCTTTCGATGCGGCGGCCGCTCAGGGTGGCTCCGCTGCGGTGGAAAGCGTGACCGTGGCTGCGGATCCGCAACTGTCCAGCTTTGTTGGCCAGGAGCTGACCAAGTCCGACCGTCCGGAACTGGGCGCCGCCCAGATCATCGTGTCCGGTGGTCGTGCGCTGGGTTCGGAAGAACAGTTCAAGGCCGTGATCGAACCGCTGGCTGACAAGCTGGGCGCTGCTGTGGGTGCTTCGCGCGCTGCGGTTGACGCTGGCTACGCGCCGAACGACTACCAGGTTGGCCAGACCGGCAAGGTGGTTGCGCCGCAACTGTACTTCGCGGTGGGTATTTCCGGTGCCATCCAGCATCTGGCCGGCATGAAGGACTCCAAGGTGATCGTGGCGATCAACAAGGACGAAGAAGCGCCGATCTTCCAGGTAGCCGATTACGGCATCGTGGGTGACCTGTTCACCGTGGTGCCGGAACTGCTGGCCGAGCTGTCCAAGTAATGCAGTGCGGGGAGGGGAGACCCTCCTCATCCGAGCAGGCAAGATAGCCGCCGGATCAAAACAAAAAACAACCGGCTACGACCGGTCTGCTTCATGGAGGAGCAAGCTACCCCGCCGCGGCTCGCGGCGGGTGGGCATGCTCATGCATCAGGTGGACGGCGTGCCGGTTTTTTCATATCTACGACGATTGTTGTGCAGCAAGAATGAGGAGAGACTGATGATTTATAATGCGCCAGTTAAAGAAATTCGCTTTGTTCTCAATGAATTGGCCGAGCTGACCTCGGTGTGCAGCCTGCCGGGTTATGAAGACTGCTCGGTCGAACTGGTGGATGCCATTCTGGAAGAAGCCGCCAAGTTTGCCGAAGGCGTCTTGGCGCCCATCAACAAGCAGGGTGACAAGGGCGCCACGCTGAAGGATGGCGAAGTGACCGCCGCCCCCGGCTTCAAGGACGCCTGGCAGCAATATGTCGAATCCGGCTGGGTGGGTCTGCGTGCCCCGGCTGATTTTGGCGGGCAGGGCATGCCGGCCCTGGTGGCCATTGCCGCCGAAGAAATGTGGTGTTCGGCCAATCTGGCCTTCTCGCTGGCCCCGCTGCTGACCTTGGGTGCGGTGGAAGCCATTCACCACCATGCCTCGGAAGAACTGAAAGCAGTCTACCTGCCGCGTATGTCCAGTGGCGAATGGACCGGCACCATGAACCTGACCGAACCGCAGGCCGGTTCCGACCTGGCCCAGGTGCGCTCGCGTGCCGTGCCGCAGGCCGATGGCAGCTATCTGGTGACCGGCCAGAAGATTTTCATCACCTGGGGTGAGCACGACATGGCCGACAACATCGTCCATCTGGTGCTGGCCCGCCTGCCGGATGCACCGGCAGGAGTGAAGGGCATTTCCCTGTTCATCGTGCCCAAGTTCCTGGTCAATGCCGATGGCAGCCTGGGTGCGCGCAACGATGTGCGCTGCGTCTCGCTGGAACACAAGCTGGGCATTCATGGCAGCCCCACGGCGGTGATGAGCTTTGGCGATAACGGCGGTGCGGTCGGCTACCTGGTGGGCGAGGCCAACAAGGGCCTGGGCTATATGTTCACCATGATGAACCACGCCCGTCTGGGGGTGGGGGTGGAAGGCATGTCGGTGTCCGAGCGTGCTTACCAGAAAGCCGTCGAGTACGCCCGTGACCGCGTGCAAAGCCGTGCCGTTGGCTCGCCCGACCCGGCTGGTGTGGCCATCATCAAGCACCCCGACATCCGCCGCATGCTGATGACCATGCGCAGCCAGATCGAAGCCCAGCGCGCTTTGGCCTTCTACACTGCCGCCGCGCTGGATCGCGCCTCGCGCCACCCGGTGGCCAGCGAAGCAGCGCGCAATCAGGCGCTGGTGAATTTCCTCATCCCTATCGTCAAGGGCTGGAATACCGAGCAAGCCAACGAGCTGACCAGCCTGGCGGTGCAAGTGCATGGCGGCATGGGCTTTATCGAAGAAACCGGCGTGGCCCAGTACTACCGTGATGCCCGCATCACCGCCATTTATGAAGGCACCACCGGCATTCAGGCGCTGGACCTGATTGGCCGCAAAACCTTTAGCGAAGGCGGTGCCACCGCCCGCGCGCTGCTGGATGAGGCGCGTGCTACTGCCGACAAGCTGGCCGCTGCCGGTTACGCCAGCATGGCGAGCAATCTGCAGCAGGCCGCTGCCGAGGCTGAGCGCTGTGTCGCTTTCATTCTGGAGAGCTTTGGCACCCAGCCGCAGCTGGCCGCTGCCGGGTCGGTACCTTTCCTCAAGCTGATGGGTATTGTGCTGGGTGGCTGGCAACTGGGCCGCGCTGCACTGATCGCGCGCGAAAAGCTGGGCGAAGACGGTGTGGACGAGGATTTCCTCAAGGCCAAGATCACCACCGCCCGCTTCTTTGCCGAGCACCTGCTGCCGCAGGTTTCCGGCCTGGCTGCAGCCATT
This sequence comes from Aquitalea sp. ASV15, assembly GCF_016429115.1. Lineage (NCBI taxonomy): Bacteria > Pseudomonadati > Pseudomonadota > Betaproteobacteria > Neisseriales > Chromobacteriaceae > Aquitalea > Aquitalea sp. ASV15. The sequence goes on from NZ_JAELTZ010000019.1 coordinate 62,047, forward strand.
GTGGCTGGGGCAGACAGCGTGCTGGAGCTGGACGACAGCCTGTTCTAAGCTGACGTTTCATGGTGCTGAACAGCCACCTGCGGGTGGCTGTTTCTTTATGTAAAAGTATGGGAAGCAAGGCAGGGAAAAGCAGGAAGTGATGCAAAAACAGGTGCTTGTGACTTGTTTCAACTGGCCGAAAGCGGTATGATGGTAAGGTTTAACCAAACGGGACAGGCGCAAAACGTCGTGTCCCGTTATTCACATAAAAATCCGCAAAAACATACAAGCGAAACGCAACAGGAGCTAGTCAGTGTCAACCGTACCAGCGATCCTCGTCTTGGCTGACGGTACCCTCTTCAAGGGCAGTGCCATCGGAGCCACCGGCCATACGGTCGGCGAAGTGGTATTCAATACCGCCATGACCGGGTATCAGGAAATCCTCACCGATCCCTCCTACACCAAACAAATCGTCACCCTGACTTATCCCCACATCGGTAATGTCGGCGCGAATTCGGAAGATACCGAATCCCGCGCCGTTTTCGCATCCGGTCTGATCATTCGTGATCTGCCGCTGCTGCACAGCAACTTCCGCGCCGAAGATTCGCTGTCCGACTATCTGGCCAAGAACAATGTCGTGGCCATTGCCGATATCGACACCCGCCGCCTGACCCGCATTCTGCGCGAAAAGGGCGCCCAGCCCGGCTGCATCATGGCCGGTGCCGATCTGGACGAAGCCCGAGCACTGGAACTGGCACGCGGTTTCGGTTCCATGGCCGGTCAGGATCTGGCCAAGGTCGTCAGCTGCACCGAGTCCTACCAGTGGAAACTGGGCGAATGGAAACTGGGCAGCGGCTATAGCGAACAGGCCGCAACCCCGTTCCACGTGGTGGCTTACGACTTCGGCGTCAAGCACAACATCCTGCGCATGCTGGCCGAACGTGGCTGCAAGCTGACCGTGGTGCCGGCGCAGACTCCGGCCAAGGACGTGCTGGCGCTGCAGCCGGATGGCGTGTTCCTGTCCAACGGCCCTGGCGATCCGGAGCCGTGTGACTACGCCATCGCTGCCATCCGCGAAATCCTGGAAACCCGTCTGCCGGTATTCGGCATCTGCCTGGGTCACCAGTTGCTGGGTCTGGCCACCGGTGCCAAGACCAGCAAGATGAAGTTCGGCCACCACGGTGCCAACCACCCGGTGCAGGATCTGGACAGCGGCCGCGTGATGATCACCAGCCAGAACCATGGCTTCCAGGTGGACGAATCCACCTTGCCGGCCAATGTGCGCGTGACCCATCGCAGCCTGTTCGACCAGACCGTGCAGGGTATTGCGCTGACCGACCGTCCGGCCTTCTCCTTCCAGGGGCACCCGGAAGCGAGCCCAGGCCCTGAAGACGTGGCCTATCTGTTTGACCGCTTCATCACGGCGATGAGCCAGGCGAAGTAAACGGAGCATACGGAGAACAAGCATGCTGGGCATTACCGATATCACCACCTACCTGATCGGCACCATCATCATCGTGCTGCTGCCAGGCCCCAACTCCATGTATGTGCTGTCGGTGGCGGCACAACGCGGCATCCGCCGCGGCTTTGTGGGTGCCTGCGGGGTATTTACCGGTGATGCCATCCTGATGACGCTGGCCGCCACAGGGGCGGCAGGGGTGCTCAAGGCCAATCCGGCCCTGTTTGCCATGGTCAAGTACGCCGGCGGTGCTTACCTAACCTGGCTGGGGCTGCAGATGCTGCGTGGCGCCTGGCGTGCCTGGCGCAATGCTTCCCGCGGGGAAGCTGCTGCGCCGGAAGCGCGCCGCGAAGTGGACGCCAGCCGTCCCTTCGTCAAGGCGCTGGTCATCAGCCTGATGAACCCCAAGGCCATCTTGTTCTTCGTATCTTTCTTCGTGCAATTCGTCGACCCGGCCTATCCGCATCCGGTGCTGACCTTTCTTGTATTGGGCGGCCTGCTGCAATGCTGCAGCGCCCTGTATCTGGCCACCATCATCGTGTCCGGAGCAAGACTGGCCGAAGCCTTCCGCCGCCGCCGCAAACTGTCCTCTGCCATGTCTGGCGGAGTGGGCGCGCTGTTTCTGGGCTTCGGGGCCAAACTGGCGGCAGCCAGCCTGAACTGAACAATTGAAATTGACTGAGCGATAACATGCCGAAACGTACCGACCTCAAGAGTATTCTCATCATCGGCGCCGGCCCCATTGTGATTGGCCAGGCCTGCGAGTTTGACTACTCCGGCGCACAGGCCTGCAAGGCCCTGCGTGAAGAAGGTTACAAAGTCATCCTGGTGAACTCCAATCCGGCCACCATCATGACCGACCCGAACATGGCCGATGTCACCTACATCGAACCCATTACCTGGCCTGTTCTGGAAAAAATCATTGCCAAGGAACGTCCGGACGCCATTCTGCCCACCATGGGCGGCCAGACCGCACTGAACTGTGCACTGGACCTGGCCAAGCACGGTGTGCTGGAAAAGTACAATGTCGAGCTGATCGGTGCCACCGAAGACGCCATCGACAAGGCAGAAGACCGTGGCCGCTTCAAGGAAGCCATGGCCAAGATCGGCCTGTCCTGCCCGCTGTCCTTTGTCTGCCACACCATGGAAGAGTCGCTGGAAGCGCAATCCAAGGTGGGCTTCCCCACGCTGATCCGTCCGTCCTTCACCATGGGCGGCTCCGGTGGCGGCATCGCCTACAACAAGGAAGAATTCCTGGCGATCTGCGAACGCGGCTTTGAAGCCTCCCCCACCCATGAACTGCTGATCGAGCAGTCCGTACTCGGCTGGAAAGAGTACGAAATGGAAGTGGTGCGCGACAAAAAAGACAACTGCATCATCATCTGCTCCATCGAAAACTTCGACCCGATGGGTGTGCATACCGGTGACTCCATCACCGTGGCTCCGGCACAGACCCTCACCGACAAGGAATACCAGATCATGCGTAATGCATCGATCGCGGTACTCCGTGAAATCGGCGTGGACACCGGCGGTTCCAACGTGCAGTTCGCCACCAACCCGGTGAACGGCGAAATGATCGTGATCGAGATGAACCCGCGTGTGTCGCGTTCCTCGGCACTGGCTTCCAAGGCCACCGGTTTCCCGATTGCCAAGGTCGCTGCCAAGCTGGCCGTGGGTTACACCCTGGACGAACTGAAGAACGACATCACCGGCGGTGCCACCCCGGCTTCGTTCGAGCCGTCCATCGACTACGTGGTTACCAAGATTCCGCGTTTCGCCTTCGAAAAATTCCCGCAGGCCGATAACCGCCTGACCACCCAGATGAAGTCGGTGGGCGAAGTGATGGCCATGGGCCGCACCCTGCAGGAGTCCATGCACAAGGCGCTGCGTGGCCTGGAAACCGGCCTGTCCGGCTTCAACCCGGTCACCACCAACGAAGAAACCATCCGTCACGAAGTCAGCACCCCGGGACCGGAACGTATCCTGTACGTGGCCGATGCCTTCCGCGTGGGCATGAGCCGTGACGACGTATTTGCCCTGAGCAAGATCGACCCGTGGTTCCTGGCCCAGATCGAAGACATCGTGGGCGAAGAAAAAGCCCTGGCCGGCCGCAAGGTGGAAGAACTGGGCTTTGACGAACTGCGTCGCCTGAAGCGCAAGGGCTTCTCCGACCGTCGTCTGGGCGAGCTGCTGAATACCGACCAGGCTGCCGTGCGCGCCAAGCGCTGGGCGCTGGGCCTGCACCCGGTGTACAAGCGTGTGGATACCTGCGCGGCCGAGTTCGCCACCTCCACCGCCTACATGTACTCCAGCTACGAAGAAGAGTGCGAAGCCAGGCCGACCGACCGCAAGAAGGTGATGGTACTGGGTGGCGGCCCCAACCGTATCGGTCAGGGTATCGAATTCGACTACTGCTGCGTGCATGCTGCACTGGCGCTGCGTGAATCCGGTTTCGAGACCATCATGGTCAACTGCAACCCGGAAACCGTATCGACTGACTACGACACCTCCGACCGTCTGTACTTCGAGCCGCTGACGCTGGAAGACGTGCTGGAAATCTGCCGCATCGAAAAACCGTTCGGCGTGATCGTGCAGTACGGCGGCCAGACCCCGCTGAAGCTGGCACGTGCGCTGGAAGCCAACGGCGTGTCCATCATCGGCACCTCGCCGGACATGATCGACGCTGCCGAAGACCGCGAACGTTTCCAGAAGCTGCTGAACGAACTGGGCCTGAAACAGCCGCCGAACCGCACCGCCCGCACCCCGGCCGACGCGATGAAGCTGGCCGAGGAAATCGGCTATCCGCTGGTGGTGCGTCCGTCCTATGTACTGGGCGGCCGCGCGATGGAAATCGTGCACGAACCGGCCGATCTGGAACGCTATATGCGCGAAGCGGTGAAGGTGTCCAACGACAGCCCGGTGCTGCTGGACCGCTTCCTCAACGACGCCATCGAAGTGGATGTGGATTGCATTTCCGACGGCAAGGACGTGGTCATCGGCGGCATCATGCAGCATATCGAACAGGCTGGTGTGCACTCCGGTGACTCCGCTTGCTCGCTGCCGCCGTACAGCCTGTTCCCGGCAGTGCAGGACGAAATCCGTCGCCAGACCGAAGCCATGGCGCGTGCGCTGAACGTGGTCGGCCTGATGAACGTGCAGTTCGCCATTCAGGGCGACACCATCTTCGTGCTGGAAGTGAACCCGCGTGCCTCGCGTACCGTACCGTTTGTGTCCAAGGTAACCGGCGCGCCGCTGGCCAAGATTGCCGCCCGTGCCATGGCCGGCATCAGCCTGGCCGAGCAGGGCTTCACCAAGGAAGTGATCCCGCCGTACTACGCGGTGAAGGAAGCCGTCTTCCCCTTCATCAAGTTCCCTGGCGTGGACACCATCCTGGGACCGGAAATGAAGTCCACCGGCGAAGTGATGGGCGTGGGCAAGAGCTTTGCCGAAGCCTTCGTCAAGAGCCAGCTGGCCGCCGGCGACAAGCTGCCGCGCACCGGCAAGGTGTTCCTGTCGGTACGTCAGTCCGACAAGAACGGCGCGGTAGACGTGGCACGCGAACTGCAACGCCTGGGCTTTGGCGTCTGCGCCACCCGCGGCACCGCCAAGACCCTGGCCGAAGCCGGCATCGTGGTGCAGGTGGTGAACAAGGTGAACGAAGGCCGTCCGCACATCGTCGACATGATCAAGAACGGCGAAATCGACGTGCTGGTCAACACCGTGGACGAAAAGCGCCAGGCCATCCAGGACAGCCACTCCATCCGCCGCAGTGCCCTGCAGGCGCGTATTCCGCAGTACACCACCCTGGCCGGTGCCAAGGCAGTGTGCGTGGGCATGGCCCATGTGGAAGAGTTTGATGTCTACAGCGTTCAGGAACTGCACGCCTCCATCAAGCCTTGATGTGGTGGACAGTCGGAATGTGACGGCAAGTTATGCGTTGAAGCTTTGAACCGCAGACGATTTGCCGTTACAATCCAGACATTGAACTGCAACAGCCAAGCCGCCGTCTCGTACGGCGGCTTGTGTTTTTGATGATGGCGGGGGTACCGCCTCAGGAGAGCATCCGAATGAACAAAGTCCCGTTGACGCTGCGTGGCGCCGAACTTCTCAAAGAAGAACTGCAACGCCTGAAGAGCGTGGAGCGCCCGGCGGTGATCGAAGCGATTGCCGAGGCACGGTCGCATGGCGATCTGTCGGAAAACGCCGAATACGACGCGGCCAAAGAGCGCCAAGGCTTCGTTGAAGGCCGTATTGCCGAACTGGAAGGCAAGATTTCCAATGCCATGATCATCAATCCGGCCGAGCTGGATGCCGATGGTCGTGTGGTGTTTGGTGCCACCGTCGAACTGATGGATCTGGAAACCGAAGACCAGGTCACCTACCAGATCGTGGGTGATGATGAAGCCGACATCAAGGTCTGCAAGGTGTCGGTCAATTCGCCGATCGCCCGTGCGCTGATCGGCAAGGAAGCCGGCGACGTGGCCGAAGTACTGGCACCGGGCGGCATCCGCGAATACGAAGTGCTAGACGTCAAGTACATCTAAAACTGTCAGATCAAACGCGCGCTTTCGCGCGTTTTTGCTGTGGAGTCAGGGAGCACGCATGGACGGATTGCGAGCGATTACCAGAACCTTCTGGATAGGCGGGCTGTGGGTCATCGGCCTGATTGTCACGCCGGTGCTGTTCAAGATGCTGGACACGGTGACCGCAGGCATGGTGGCCGGCAAGCTGTTTGCCGCCATTGCCTGGGTGGGTCTGGTGTGCGGGGTGTTTCTGCTGGTGGACAATATCTGGCGCAATGGCGTGCGCGGCATGAAGGAAAGCAGCTTCTGGCTGATCGTCGGCATGCTGCTGTGCACTGTCATCAACCACTTTGCCGTCACCCCCATCATCGCCGAGCTGAAATTGCAGATGAACCATGCGGCGGAAGGGCTGTTTGGTGGCGGCTTTGCCACCTGGCATGCCATTTCCAGCCTGATCTATCTGGTGCAGAGCCTGATGGGCCTGGCCTATATCCTGCGTCGTGACTGACAGGATCTGACCACAAGAATGGCCGGTATAGCAAAAGCGGTGGAGTCCCACCGCTTTTGCTATACCGGCCAAGGGCTGGCTCAGGATTGCGAGGCCAGCTTCAGTGCCTTTTTGTTTTTCGGCAGCACGATGCGCTGCTTGTCGCTGGGACGCCACAGCACCAGCAGTTTGCCGATATGCTGTACCGGCGCAGCACTGAGTTCATCGCAAATCTGCTCGTAAAGAGCGATGCGGGCAGCGCGGTCATCACCCTGCACGCGGATCTTGATCAGCTCGTGGGCATCCAGGCTGATGGCGATTTCGCGCAGTACGGAGTCGCTCAGACCATTATTGCCGATCATCACGACCGGGTTCAGTGTCTGGGCCAGACCCTTGAGGTGTTGGCGCTGGAAAGGTTGCAGTTCGATTTTCATTGGACAGGCTTGGTTTCAAAGCAAAACGGGATTCTACTAGAGTTTGGCACTTTGCCCAAACTCTGGCCACAAACAGACTGAAAAACAACAGGATAGCCCACCGGCTATGCTGGATGAGATTGGCAGGAAGCTACCCATGGCAAGAAGTACCAGCAGCAATACCTGGCTGCGCGAACATGTTAACGACCAGTATGTACAGATGGCCAAGAAAGACGGCTACCGGGCAAGGGCCGCGTACAAGCTGCTGGAAATCAACGAAAAAGACAAACTGATCCGTCCGGGCACCGTGCTGGCCGATCTGGGCAGTGCCCCCGGCAGCTGGTCGCAAGTGGCCGCCCGCATCGTGGGGGCGCAGGGCAAGGTGTTTGCGCTGGACATCCTGCCGATGAATCCGATTGCCGATGTGGAATTCATCCAGGGCGATTTTCGAGAAGAAGAAATATTGCAGCAGTTCGTCGACCTGCTGGATGGCCGCGCGCTGGACCTTGTAATTTCGGATATGGCACCCAATATCTCGGGGATGAGCGCCATGGATCAGGCCAGAAGTTTTCTACTGTGCGAGCTGGCTCTGGAATTTGCGCGCGACCACCTGAAACCCGGCGGCAGTTTTCTCGTCAAAGTGTTCCAGGGCAGTGATTTTCAGTCCTACCTCCAGGCCATGCGCGAGCTGTTCGAAGAGGTGGTCACCCGCAAACCCAAGGCCTCGCGCGATCGTTCCAGCGAAATTTACTTGCTGGGCAAGGGCCGACGCTGACATACAACCCCCCGGGGTTTACAATCCATACCAATGAAATACGCAACCGCAAAGTCAGGGCACAGAGGAGTCCGCTACTCGTGAACAATATCGGCAAAAATATCGCCATCTGGGTCATCATCGGTTTGGTACTGATGACAGTATTCAATCAGTTCAACAAACGCCAGGACGCCCAGAACCAGATCGAGTACTCGCAATTCATCAGCGATGTCGAATCCGGCAAGGTGCAATCCCTGAGCATTGAGGGCCATCCCCTGCGTGGCCAGTGGCTGAAGGGCAAGCGGACCGACGGTTCGGCATTTGCCACCTACGCGCCGTACGACCCGCAACTGGTCGAAGACCTGATCAAGAACAATGTCCGCTTCTCCGCCAAGCCGGAAGAAGAACCGTCCATGCTGATGAGCATCTTCATCAGCTGGTTCCCGATGCTGTTGCTGATTGGCGTGTGGGTGTTCTTCATGCGCCAGATGCAGGGCGGCGGCAAGGGCGGTGCCTTCTCCTTCGGCAAAAGCAAGGCGCGCATGCTGGACCAGGACACCAATACCGTGACCTTTGCGGATGTGGCCGGCTGCGATGAAGCCAAGGAAGAGGTCAAGGAAATCGTCGATTACCTGCGTGATCCGTCGCGCTACCAGAGCCTGGGCGGCCGCATTCCGCGCGGCATCCTGCTGTGCGGTTCGCCGGGTACCGGCAAGACACTGCTGGCCAAGGCCATTGCCGGTGAAGCCAAGGTGCCGTTCTTCAGCATCTCCGGTTCCGACTTTGTGGAAATGTTTGTCGGCGTGGGTGCTGCCCGTGTCCGCGACATGTTCGAACAAGCCAAAAAGAACTCGCCTTGCATCATCTTCATCGATGAAATCGATGCGGTTGGCCGCCAGCGCGGTGCCGGTCTGGGCGGTGGCAATGACGAACGCGAACAGACGCTGAACCAGTTGCTGGTGGAGATGGATGGTTTCGAAACCAACACCACCGTCATCGTGATTGCCGCTACCAACCGTCCTGATGTGCTCGACCCGGCCTTGCAACGTCCGGGCCGTTTCGACCGCCAGGTGGTGGTGCCGCTGCCGGATATCCGTGGCCGCGAACAGATCCTGTCCGTGCACATGCGCAAGGTACCGATCGCTGCCGATGTGGAGGCTTCCGTCATCGCTCGTGGCACGCCGGGCTTCTCCGGTGCCGACCTGGCCAACCTGGTGAACGAAGCGGCGCTGTTTGCCGCCCGCCGTGCCAAGCGTCTGGTGGATATGGTGGATTTCGAATCGGCCAAGGACAAGATCATGATGGGTGCCGAGCGCCGCAGCATGGTGATGTCCGAGGAAGAAAAGCGCAACACCGCTTACCACGAATCCGGCCATGCCGTGGTGGCCAAGCTGTTGCCCAAGTCTGATCCGGTGCACAAGGTCACCATCATTCCGCGCGGCCGTGCGCTGGGGGTGACCATGCAGCTGCCGGAGCAAGACCGCTTTGCTTATGACCGCGGTTATCTGATGGACCGTCTGGCCATTCTGTTCGGCGGTCGTATCGCCGAAGAGCTGTTCATGAACCAGATGACCACCGGTGCTTCCAACGACTTCGAACGTGCCACGCAAATGGCGCGCGACATGGTGACCCGCTACGGCATGTCCGACAAGCTCGGTCCGATGGTGTATGGCGACAACGAAGGCGAAGTTTTCCTGGGTCGTTCCATCACCACGCACAAGAACCTGTCCGAAGCCACCATGCAGCAAGTGGATATGGAAATCCGCCGCATTATCGACGAGCAGTACGGGCTGGCCCGCCGTCTGCTGGAAGAAAACCGCGACAAGGTGGAAGCCATGACCGCCGCCCTGCTGGAGTGGGAAACCATCGATGCCGAGCAGATCAACGACATCATGGATGGCAAGCCGCCACGCCCGCCCAAACCGGGCAGCGGTTTCCCGGCCAAGCCGGAGGATAAGCCGGCTGAAGCCAGCCCGGCAGCAGCAACATCGACGCCGGCCCAGGAACTCTGATCACCGGTTTTTGCAGGGCGGCAGCTTAGGCTGTCGCCCTGTTTTGCATTTATCAGGCAGATATTTTCCATGCAATTGCTTGAATGCGGGCGTTTTCAGCTCGATCTGACCCAGCCCATGCTCATGGGCATCCTCAATGTCACCCCGGATTCGTTTTCCGATGGTGGTCGCTTCAACACCCTGGATAGTGCGCTGCAGCGTGCAGAAAGCATGCTGGCGGACGGTGCGGCCATTCTGGACATCGGTGGCGAATCCACCCGTCCCGGCGCGCCGGAAGTCAGTGTGCAGCAAGAGCTGGACCGGGTGATGCCGGTACTGGAAAAGCTCAAAGACATCGGAGCACCCCTGTCGCTGGATACCCGCCGTACCGCCGTGATGCGTGCTGCCCTGCAACTGGGGGCGGTCGATCTGATCAATGACGTGTCCGCACTGGAAGATGAGGGCGCGGTGGAAGCGGTGGCGGCATCGAATGTGGCGCTATGCCTGATGCACAAACAGGGCAATCCGGACTCCATGCAACTGGCCCCGGCTTATCAGGATGTGGTTGAAGAGGTGGGGCAGTACCTGCTACGACGGGTTGAGCTATGCCGCGCCGCCGGCATCGCCGATACCCGCCTGCTGATCGATCCCGGCTTCGGTTTTGGCAAAACGCTGCAACACAATCTGCAATTGCTGGCGGGCCTGCGTCGCATCGAAGCCATCAGCCGCCTTCCGGTACTGGTTGGCCTGTCGCGCAAATCCATGCTGGGGGCCATTACCGGCGAGGCTGTTCCCGCCGAGCGGCTGGGGGCCAGCCTGGCCGTGGCACTGCTGTCCTTGCAGCAGGGCGCCCGGATAGTCCGGGTACACGATGTCAAGGCCAGTCACCAGGTCTTGCAGGTGTGGCGTGCCATGCAGGACTATGCCTGCTGAGGCCAGCCGGCAGACCCGCAGTGTTTTGCGGTGCGACAGCTGCCAAGCAGCTGGCCGGACAGGTAGAATGTAGCATTCCCGCAGGGGCCTTTTTGCTGTTATGCGTTGCCGGCCAAGAGGCGGCAACGTGATTAGGATAATGAGATGAGTCGCAAATATTTTGGAACGGATGGTGTGCGTGGCGAAGTAGGGCAGTTCCCCATTACGCCGGATTTTGTTCTCAAGCTGGGCCATGCTGCCGGCCGGGTGCTGGTGGATCATGACAAGGCCCATCGCCCCACCGTGCTGATCGGCAAGGACACCCGGATTTCCGGTTACATGCTGGAGGCGGCGCTGCAGGCCGGCTTTACCGCTGCCGGTGTCAATGTATTGCTGACCGGGCCGCTGCCGACACCGGGTATCGCCTATCTGACCCGTGCCTTGCGGCTGGAGGCCGGGGTGGTGATTTCAGCCTCGCATAATCCGTATCAGGATAACGGCATCAAGTTTTTCGCCGAAGGTGGCAGAAAGCTGGATGACACGCTGGAGCTGGAAATCGAAGCCATGCTGGAACAGCCGATGACTACCAATGGCTCGGTGGAGCTGGGGCGTGCCCGGCGTATTTCCGGTGCGGCCGAACGCTATATCGAATTCTGCAAGAGCACCTTCCCGGGCGAGCGCGACCTCAAGCAGCTCAAGCTGGTGGTGGATTGCGCCAATGGCGCGACCTACCATATCGCCCCCAAAGTGTTGCACGAACTGGGTGCCGAAGTGGTGGTCATCGGTGGCGAGCCGGATGGCTACAACATCAATGACAAGGTAGGGGCGACTTATCCCAAGACGCTGCAGGTCGCCGTGCTGGAACACCATGCCGATTTCGGCATCTCGCTGGATGGCGACGGCGACCGGCTGATCATGGTGGATCGCAATGGCAAGGTGTATGACGGCGACCAGCTGATCTACATCATCGCCAAGGCCCGTGCCGCACGCGGCGAGCTCAAGGGCGGCGTGGTCGGCACCGTGATGACCAATATGGCGATGGAGCTGGCCCTGAACAAGCTGGGTGTGGCTTTTGGTCGTGCCAAGGTGGGTGACCGCTACGTACTGGAAATGCTGCACGCCAATGGCTGGCAGGTGGGCGGTGAGGCCTCCGGCCACATCCTCTGTCTGGACAAGCACACTACCGGCGACGGTATCATCTCCAGCCTGCAGGTACTGGCCAGCCTGGCCGAACTGGGCATCAGCATGGAAGAGGCCTGCAATGACTGGACGCCTTTCCCGCAAACCATGATCAATGTGCGGCACAACGGCTGCGACTGGAAAGCCGCTTCGACCGCGGCACTGGCCACGGCCGAAGCCGCGCTGGCTGGTGTGGGCCGTGTGGTATTGCGTCCTTCCGGCACCGAGCCGGTGGTGCGTGTCATGGTGGAAGCCAGTGATCGTGCCCTGTCGGAAAAGTGGGCCAGAGAAATTGCTGCCACCATCGAGCGCGTGGCCTGATTCCGTCCGAGTACCAGAAAAAGCCGCTGCCCGATGCAGCGGCTTTTTTTATGGGCAGCAGCGATCCGTCCCGTCCGTTCAGATCAACCGGCGTGGCACGCGCGGGGCAATGGCACACATCAGCTCATAGCCGATGGTGCCGGCTGCTGCAGCCACTTCTTCAATCGCCACATGTGGCCCCCACAGCTCCACCCGGCTGCCGATATCGGCAGCGGGGAGGTGGCTGAGATCGATGGCCAGCATGTCCATGGATACCCGGCCCACCGTGGTGCTGCGCTGGCCAGCCACCTGCACCGGCGTACCGCTGGGGGCGATGCGTGGGTAGCCATCGGCATAACCACAGGCGACGATGCCGATGCGCATGGCTTGTTCCGCCCGGAAATTCAAACCGTAGCCCACGGTGTCGCCAGCTTGCAGCTGCTGGATGGCGATGAGGTCGGCACTCAGTGTCATGGTGGTTTGCAGACCCAGCGCAGCACCGAGACATTCGGCAAACGGCGAGCAGCCATAGAGGGTGATGCCCGGTCGTACCACATCGCCATGGGTGTGAGGATGGCGGAATACTGCAGCCGAGTTGGCGGCGCTGACCGCGAGACCACTGGCTTGTGCCACTGGGGCAAAGGCTTGCCATTGCGCGGCTACGCCACGGGCATCATCGGCGGTGGCAAAGTGGGTCATGATGGTGCTGGTGCGGACCTGGGGCAGGGATTGCAGACTGGCCAACGTGGCGGCGACTTGCTCCGGACGAAAGCCCAGCCGGTTCATGCCGCTGTTTACCTTGAGCCAGACCTCAACAGGCGCTGGCAGGGAACCTTCCTGCAGCCAGGCAATCTGGTGAGGGGAGTGAATGGCACCACCAATGCGATAAGCGGCCATGGCTTCGACTTCCGCCCGGTCAAAAGGCCCCTCCAGCAGGACCATGTCTTGCTGGATTCCCGCCTCGCGCAGGGCGATGGCCTCTTCGATGTTGAGCAAGGCAAAGCCGTCGGCCATGTCAGCCAGCGCCTGGGCACAGCCCAGACTGCCATGGCCATAGGCATCAGCCTTGATCACGGCCAGGGCACGGCGGCCTGAGGTTTGTTTGCGGGATTGTGAATAATTATGGCGCAGGGCGGAATGATTGATTTCCACCCGTATAGGGCGTGTCATGTCAAGAAAGGATAAGGTCGAGGTGTGCTATTATAAGCGCCCGATCATGCACTCGGACAATCAGCCCGCGGCCAAATCTTGTGTCAGGACAAGACCGCGCCGGTCGGCGGAGCACTATGGACATACTGCAGATACTTCTCGATTTCTTTACCGGTTACGGTTATGTGGCTGTCTTTACCGTATTGCTGGTGTGTGGGTTCGGCATTCCGATTCCCGAGGACATCACCCTGGTCGCCGGTGGCATCATCTCCGGTCTGGGTTATGCCGATGTTGACATCATGTTCCTGGTGGGCATGGCTGGTGTGCTGGCGGGCGATGGCATCATGTTTGCTGCCGGTCGCTTTTATGGGCACAAGGTGCAGCGTTTCCGGCCGATTGCGCGCATCCTGACGCCGGAGCGTTTCGAAGCGGTGCAGGAGAAGTTTGAAAAGTATGGCACCTGGGTGTTGTTTGTTGCCCGCTTTCTGCCCGGTCTGCGTTCGCCCATCTTCATCACGGCCGGCATGACCCGGCGTGTGCCGTACTGGCGCTTTCTGTTGATGGACGGCTTTGCCGCGCTGATTTCGGTGCCGGTATGGGTCTATCTCGGCCATTACGGCGCCACCCAGCGCGAATGGCTGATGCACATGGTGCATCGCGGCCAGGTCGGCATTCTCTCGGCAGTCGGTCTGCTGCTGACGGTGCTGCTCATCGTCTATCTGTGCCGCCGCAAAAAGTGCTGTGCCACTTCCGAGCTGAAAAAATGACTGCATGAAAAAAGCCACCTGCCGGTGGCTTTTTTTTCGGGCGGGAATCAACCCACCTGCAGCAACTCCACTTCGAAGACCAGGGTGGCATTCGGCGGAATCACCCCACCCGCGCCGCGAGCGCCATAGCCCAGTTCCGGCGGAATGGTCAGCTTGCGCTTGCCACCCACCTTCATGCCGACAACGCCCTGATCCCAGCCCTTGATCACATGGCCGGCACCCAGCGGGAAGCTGAAGGGCTGATAACGATCCTTGCTGGAGTCGAACTTGCTGCCATTGGTCAGCCAGCCGGTGTAGTGCACGGTAACTTCTTCGCCGGCAACGGCTTCGGCACCTTCGCCGACGGTCAGATCTTCAATGATCAATGCGCTCATCTTGTCGTAGTCCTTGTTTCTGGTTCAAGCAGGGCGGAATTGTACCATTCGCCAGCCTGCATGGTTGCCGCATGGTCATATTGTCTTTGTATTTCACAATCAATGGCTTATAAAGAAATTAACTATCTGGTTTACCCACCCACCACCAGAAGGGGATTCGTCATGGACATTACCCACGGCACATCCCGGGAACACCCGGTTGTTCACCATGTATCCGTTACCCAACCACTGTTCTGGCTGCGCCAAGGCCTGAACGACCTGCGCAAAGCCCCTGCCGATGCCATGTTTTACGGCGCTGCCTTTGTGCTGATGGGCTATCTGCTGATCAGTTATTTCGATAGCGCGCCGCAGTTTGTGCTCACGCTCAGCACGCTGTTCCTGCTCGGCGGTCCTTTCCTCGCCATCGGCCTGGTTGATCTGGCGCGCCAGCACGAGGCCGTACGGGCGCCGCAGCGCGTCAGCCTGTGGCACAGCATGACCGCCTGGAAGGCAAACCTGCCCGGCTTCACCCTGTTTGCCGCGCTGCTGGCGGTGCTGGTGTTTGGCTGGTTCCGCATCTCCTTGCTGCTGTTTGCCTTGTTCTATGACACGGCAGCCCTGCCTAGCCTGGACGAGCTGCTGGCCAATGCCCTGCTGCCGGAAAACATGACCTTCCTGCTGGCCTATTTTGGCGTCGGTTTCCTGTTTGCCGCGACGGTGTTCGCGCTCAGCGTGGTGGCCATCCCCATGCTGCTCGACAAGGAAGTCGACACCGTGACGGCCATGGTCAACAGCCTGCAGGCGGTGTACAAGAATCTGCTGACGATGACGGTATGGGCCGTTATGATTGTGGCTCTTACTGCGGTGGGCTTTGCTACCTATTTCATTGGCCTGATCGTCATCATGCCCGTACTGGGGCTGGCCAGCTGGCATGCTTACCGCGCCATGATTTCCTACGAAAGCTGACGCCAGACTGATGAGCCAACCTTCCATCGTATTCCTCGACCGGGACAGCCTGCCTGTCCCGGTTCCCGCTTTTCCTTTTGCCCATGCCTATCGCGAAATTTCCGCCACCACGCCGGAGCAGATTGTCCAGCATGTGGGAAATGCCGATATCGTCATCACCAACAAGGTGCCGTTCAGTCGCGAAACCCTGCTGCAGTTGCCGGGGGTGAAAATGCTGGCTGTGGCAGCCACTGGTTACAACCATATCGACCTTGCCACCTGCCGCGAGCAGGGTATCGCGGTGGCCAACATCCGCCATTACGGTGACGAAACCGTAGCCGAACATGCCTTCACGCTGATGCTGGCGCTGGTGAAAAACCTGCCGGCCTATCAGCGCGATGTGGCTGCCGGGGTGTGGCAGCAGGCCAAGCAGTTCTGCCATTTTGGTGCGCCCATTCGTGACCTCAAGGGGGCCACACTGGGCATTTTCGGCGCTGGTGGCATTGGTCAGGCGCTGGCCGAGCGTGCACGCGCCTTTGGCATGCGGGTGCAGTTTGGTGAGCGCAAAGGGGCGAGCGTGGTGCGTGATGGCTATGTCAGCTTTGCCGACTTGCTGGCAACATCCGACGTGCTGTCCCTGCACTGTCCGCTCAATGATGACACCCGTAACATGATTGCCCAGGACGAATTGATGGCGATGAAGCCGGGGGCCATCCTGATCAATACCGCGCGTGGCGGTTTGGTGGATGAAGAGGCGCTGCTTGCTGCCCTGAAATATGGTCAGCTGGGAGGGGCCGGCTTTGACGTGTTGAGCAGCGAACCGCCGACACAGGGTAATCCGCTGCTCAAGGCACGCCTGCCGCATCTCATTGTCACCCCGCATATCGGCTGGGCCAGCCAGCAGGCCATGCAGCGCCTGGCGCAGCAGCTGGTCGACAATATCACTGCCTATGTGGCGGGCAAGGCTGAAAACCGGCTGGTCTGAGTGGCTGGCGGATAGTAGTACGGGCTTGAGTTTGTAAAATATTGTTTAATCAGTAAAAATATTTAAAGAGCAATGTCGGATCGTATCGGTCATTTATTTGTCATGATTTTAAATATTGTTAATGATTGAATTAAGGCATAGTATTAATTTGTCTGGGCCCGGCAACGGGCCCAGGCTGCCCCGCTTGATCCGCCGTGGTTGCTCTGTCTTCCACGGCGCTTTTTTTGCCTGTGGCAGGCGCAAGCGGGCAAGGAGAGGGGGGGGTCAGTCCGGAATATCGTTGGGATTGATGCGCGGGTGTTCTTCCTCGCCCATGCCCAGCTTGCCCCGCACACAGGAAATATAGCGGTTTACATCCGGGCCGCCACCGTAGCGCTGTGCATGCCAGATCATCTCCCCCAGGCATTCCATCATCTCGTGCTGGGCACGATGTTCGTCACCATGGCGCAGGGCCAGCTGTGCATACAATGAGCGGATGCCGAAGGGCTGGTCAATCGAGCGTTGTTCCTCGATGGCCACATGCAGGCCAAGATGCAGGAAAGGGTTGGTCTCGCCCATTTCCGGTGTCCATTCCTGTTCCAGGTATTTTTCCGGATGATTCAGGATGGAGTGGTACTCAGGGTGGTCTATAAGAATGGAAAGCACGATCTTTTCCAGATCGGTCAATGTCGTGCCATTCTGGTGCTTTTTCCAGGTGTCGAAGAAGAAGCCGCGGGCATCCTGGCGGCTGGGTGAGAACAGCATGTGCAATACCTGAGTACGTTTCTCGGATAAGTCAGGATTATACGGAAGGGAGACAGCCATGACCACGCTTTACGCATTCTCGGCCCTGACTCACACCGGCGGTCAATACCCCCTGTCCAGCCTGCAGGGCCAGGTGGTTTTGCTGGTGAATACCGCCAGCGAGTGTGGCTATACCCGGCAATATGCCGGTCTGCAGCAGCTGCATGAACAGCTGGCCGCAGCCGGATTGCGCATCCTGGCCTTTCCCTGCAACCAGTTTGGCGGGCAGGAACCGGGTAGCGATCAGGAGATTGCCGCATTTTGCAGCAGCCGTTTTGCACTGGGTTTTCCGGTATTGGCCAAGGTCGAGGTCAATGGCGCCCAGGCTGCGCCGCTGTGGCGCTGGCTGACCCAGGCGGACACGCCGCATCCGCATCCGGTGAAGTGGAACTTCACCAAGTTTCTGGTGGATGCGCAGGGCAGGGTGGTGAAGCGCTACGAGCCGGCGGTGGAGCCGCATGAACTGCGGGAGGATATCGAGAACTTGCTGAAACGGGCAGCAGCCAGCGGCTGATGCCCGCCATGGCTTACTGGCGAGTGAAGATGATGTCCCACACGCCGTGCCCCAGCTTGATGCCGCGGGCTTCGAACTTGGTGAGCGGGCGATAGTCCGGGCGCGGCGCATAGCCGTCAGCGGTATTGGCCAGATCGGCATTGGCGCTGAACACTTCCATGATCTGGATGGCGTAGTCTTCCCAGTCGGTGGCGGCATGCAGATAGCCGCCCGGTTTCAGCTTTTTCACCAGTTTTTCCACCAGTGGCGCCTGGATCAGCCGGCGCTTGTTGTGGCGCTTCTTGTGCCACGGGTCGGGAAAGAAAATATGGACCCCGTCCAGGCTGCCATCGGCCAGCATGTTGTCCAGCACTTCCACCGCATCGTGACGGATGATGCGCAGATTGCTCAGTTCCTTTTCGGCAATCAGCTTGCACAGATTACCCACGCCCGGCGAATGCACTTCCACGCCCAGATAGTCGCGCTCGGGATTGGCCGCGGCAATTTCAGCGGTAGCACCGCCCATGCCAAAGCCGATTTCCAGAATCTTGGGAGCCTGGCGGCCAAAAGCCTGCTGCAGATCGATGGGGGCTGCCTGATATTCGATGCCCCATTTGGGCATGCCTTCGTCCATGGCGCGTTGCTGGCCTGCCGAGAGATGTCCCTGACGCAGCACAAAGCTTCTGATGGCGCGCCCGAATGCCGGATTTTCCATGTGATTCAAACAGATAATTGCGGGAAGACGCGCATGTTACCGAATCTTGCCGCCCTTAGCGAGTGCCACGGCTTGCCAGGCGGGATTTGCCGCCAGTTGCGCGACAAATTGGCGCGCCGTGGGATAGCGCAGTACCACGCCCAGCTCCGCCAGGCGGGCATTGCGGATGCGCCGCGATTCCGCCATATACGACCACAAGGCCGGGCTGACCTGCTGGCGGACTGCGGCACGGCTCAGTTGGGGGGGCATGGGCAGGGCCAGTGCCTCGGCCAGCATGGCATACCAGTCGGTGATGGTCAGCGGTTCGTCATCACAGGCATTGAACACGCGGATGCCGCCACGCTGCTGCTGCAGGCTGGCGATGCACAAGCGTGCCAGATCATCGGCATGAATGTGATTGCTATAGCTGTCTTCCGTCGGCAGGATCAATGGCGTGCCTTGTAACAGACGGGTCAGCGGCAGGCGCTCCAGCGCGTAAATGCCGGGCGCGCGCAGGATGTTCAGCTGGCAAGCATGGCGGCGGGCAAAGGCCCGCAGTACAGCTTCGGCATCGGCCCGACGCTGGGCACGTTCGGTCTGTGGCTGCAGCGGCGAGCACTCGTCCAGCCAGGCACCATCCCCATTTCCATACACGCCAGTAGTGCTGATATAGCTAATACGCTGTGGTATCCTGTCGGCTTTTGCCAGTGCGTACAACAACTTGCGCGTGCGATTGTCGCGCAGGCCGCTGGCGGGAGGCGGTGCGGTAATCCATACCTCATCGGCCAGCCCGGCTATTCTGCGCAGGCTCTCCTGGCAGTCCAGATTGGCCATGATGGGGTGGGCGCCGCCCTGGCGCGCCGCCTCGGCTGCAGCCGCATGGTGGGCAATGGCGAAAACGCGCCAGTGCCGGACCAGTTCCGGCAGCGCGCGGCGGGCGACATCGCCCAGACCTGCAATCAATAAAGTACGCATAGGCAGCATATTACCCAGATTTGGAATAAAGGTACCCAATGAGTTCCCAGGTCAAAGTGCTCCCGAGTGGGCATACGTTCAGTGTTGAAGCGCATGAAACCATTCTGGAAGCGGCTTTGCGCCAGAATGTCGGCCTGCCTTATGGCTGCCGTGACGGTGCCTGTGGCGCCTGCAAGGGCAAGGTAGTGGAGGGTGAAGTCAGCCAGGATGGCTACCAGGAAAAAGCCCTGCCGGAAAGCGAACGCGTACAGGGCATGACCCTGTTCTGCTGTGCCCGTCCGCAAGGCGACATCACCATCGAGGCGCGTGAGGTGGCCGGTGCCGGTGATATCCAGATCAAGACCTTGCCCTGCCGCGTGGAAAGCATGGTGAAAATGCATGATGTGGCCGTGCTCAAGCTCAAGCTGCCGGTATCGGAGCGCCTGCAATTCCGTGCCGGCCAGTACATCGACATCCTGATGAAGGATGGCAAGAAACGCAGTTTCTCCATTGCCAATGCCCCGCATGACGATGCCTTTCTGGAATTGCACATCCGCCATCAGCCGGGCGGCAGTTTCTCGGAATACGTTTTCAGCCAGATGAAAGAGCGCGAGATCATGCGCTTCAAGGGCCCGCTGGGTTCCTTCTTCCTGCGCGAAGATTCCGACAAGCCGATTATTTTCGTCGCCAGCGGCACCGGCTTTGCACCGGTCAAGGGCATTATCGAACACGCCATTCACCATGGTATCCAGCGCCAGATGGTGTTGTACTGGGGCGCGCGCACCAAGGCCGATCTGTACATGGCCGAGCTGGCTGCCAGCTGGCAGGCCCAGCATGCCAACATCACGGTGATTCCGGTGTTGTCCGAAGCGCTGCCCGAAGATGCATGGCAAGGCCGTACCGGCTTTGTACACCAGGCGGTGCTGGACGACTTTGACGATCTCTCCGGCTACCAAGTCTATGCCTGCGGCGCACCGGTGATGGTGGAATCGGCGCATCGCAGCTTCATCCAGGAGCGCCAGCTGCCGGAAGACGAGTTCTTCTCGGATGCCTTCTTCCTGTCCAAGGACATGGCTGGCGGCAAGTAGGCAAGCCGGCAATCGCAACAACACAAAACCCCTGCATGCAGGGGTTTTTCTTTGGTCATCGCCTACTGTGCTGATGGCAGCATTTTGCCTGTCATCATCACATTTGCCACATTTATGGCCAGCAATCAGCCCGGCAGGCGTATTTTTGACCTGCATCAACATCCCTGTTTAGAGTATGGCTATTATGACTATCGACTAATCAATCAAGGCGGCATACCGCCAGTTAGAGGAGTGGAAGATGGAACTGCTGGGACAACTTCTATCCGACGATGTCGGCGTACTGGGATTGGCAACCATTGTGTTTGCCACGGTGGTGGTGTGTGGGGTGATCTTCGTTATCAGCCGCAAAGTGAAAAACGCCGGCCCGAATGACTGAGCGGGCCTGATTGTGATGGGCGTCTAGATTTCCTCTTGATGTGTGTGTTGGTGGATACGGTGGTGGGCCGTATCCATTTTTTTTGTCTGCGCGTACTTGTAAGAATTGTTTAACTTAGTTTTTTTGAATTATTGTCCGTGTCGAATTAAAAAGTTCTATTGGGATCTCCTCCCGCTTCCACCTATAACCTCCTCGTTACCCCTACTTCCAGCAAGGATTTGCCTGCTTTGCCCATTTGATCCTGATCAAACATGTGTTTGACGTTTCTGGAATCGGATCGGTCTCGTCACTATCATTACATCAACGAATAAGAAATTAATAATATATGGATTGATTTCAGGTTAATGTATTTCACGGAGAACGAAAATGTCCACTGAAACGGAAGTACAAGGTGGCGGAGCACCCAAACTCAAACTGGGTGCGCTCACCGCACTGGTAGTGGGTTCCATGATAGGCGGCGGCATCTTCTCGCTACCGCAGAACATGGCGGCAGGCGCAGGAGCAGGCGCCATCATCATTGGTTGGGCCATCACCTTTCTGGGCATGCTGACACTGGCATTTGCCTTCCAGATGCTGGCCAACCGCAAACCGGAGGTAGAAGGCGGGGTTTATGGTTATGCCCGCGCCGGTTTCGGTGACTACATGGGCTTCAACTCGGCCTGGGGTTACTGGATTTCGGCCTGGATCGGCAATGTGTCCTACTTTGTGGTGATGTTCTCGGCACTGGGTTTCTGGTTCCACGCTTTTGGCGATGGCAACACGCCAACCGCCATCATCTGTGCCTCTGTCCTGTTGTGGGGCCTGCATTTCCTGGTATTGCGCGGCGTGCATGGTGCGGCATTCATCAACACCATCACCACCATTGCCAAGCTGGTACCGCTGGCGCTGTTCATCGTGCTGGTGGTGTTTGCCTTCAAGATCGACACCTTCAATCTGGACTTCTGGGGTAATCCGAAACTGGGCTCCATCGTCGATCAGGTGAAGAGCACCATGCTGGTGACCGTGTGGGTGTTCATCGGTATCGAAGGTGCCTCGATGTTCTCGGGCCGTGCTGAAAAAATGAGCGATGTGGGCAAGGCTACCGTGGTGGGTTTCCTGCTGACCATTGCCCTGCTGGTGGCGGTATCGGTACTGGCACTGGGTGTGATGACCCAGCCGGAACTGGCTGCGCTGAAGAACCCGTCCACCGCCTACGTGCTGGAAAAGGCCATTGGCCCCTGGGGTGCCAACATCATGAACGCGGGTCTGGTGATCTCTGTCGGTGGCGCACTGCTGGCCTGGACGCTGCTGGCCGCTGAAGCACCCTACCTGGCTGGTAAAGATGGCGTGATGCCGCGCATTTTCGGCACCACCAATGCCAATGGTTCGCCTGCTGCCTCGCTGTGGCTGACCAACGGCCTGATCCAGCTGTTCCTGGTCATCACCCTGTTCAGCTCGGCCGGTTATCTGGCACTGCTGTCGCTGGCCACCTCGATGATCCTGATTCCTTACCTGCTGTGTGCCGTGTACTCCTTCATGGTGGCTCAGCGTGGCGAAGGCTACCAGGCTGGTGAAGGCAAGGGTCGTGACCTGAGTATTGCCGGTATTGCCAGTGTGTACGGTGTATGGCTGATCTATGCCGCTGGTGTGAAGTATCTGTTCCTGTCGATGGTGCTGTACGCCCCGGGCCTGCTGTTCTACCTGTGGGCCAAGAAAGAACATGGTGAAAAACCGTTCAAGGGCGCCGAAGCCGTACTGGCCGCCATCATCGTGGTACTGGGCGCCATTGCCGCCTACGAACTGATCACCGGTCAGCTCACCCTCTAAGACAACAACTGTTTACTGAGGAGCGCCTGCCAGGCGCTCCCCGACTCCCCTACCACACATTGAAGGAGTTTGATCATGACAAAATTTGGTGTGCATTCCGAATGCGGCAAGCTGCGCAGCGTGATGGTGTGCCGTCCGGGCCTGGCCCACAAACGCCTCACCCCCGACAACTGCCACGACCTGCTGTTTGATGACGTGATCTGGGTGGAACGCGCGCAGAAAGACCACGCCTACATGGTTGAACAGATGCGCGCCCGTGGCATCCATGTCATCGAAGCCCACGACGCCCTGGCCCAGGTGCTGGACGACAAGGCCGCCCGCAGCTGGCTGCTGGACCGCAAGGTCAAGGCTGACAACGTCGGCATCGGCATGCTGGCCGACCTGCGCAGCTGGCTGGACGAAATGCCCTCCACCCAACTGGCCGAGCACCTGATCGGCGGCATCGCCAAGTTTGAACTGCCGTTCGACCCCAAAGGCCTGTTCGGTGGCTATCTGGACCAGTCCGAATTCGTCATCCCGCCGATTCCCAACAGCCTGTTCCAGCGCGACCCGTCCTGCTGGATCTACGAAGGCGTGACGCTGAACCCGATGTACTGGCCGGCCCGCCGTCAGGAAACCCTGATCCTGCAAGCCATCTACCAGCACCACCCCTACTTCGCCGGCAAGGTGAAGGTATGGTGGGGCGACTGTGACAAGAACCACGGCCCGGCCACGCTGGAAGGCGGCGACGTGATGCCCATCGGCAACGGCGTGGTACTGATCGGCATGGGCGAACGCACCAGCCCGCAAGCGGTGGTGCAAGTGGCCAAGAATGTGCTGGGCAAGGAAGGCGGCGCCACCCGTGTGATTGCCTGCCAGATGCCCAAGTCGCGTGCCGCCATGCACCTGGATACCGTGTTCAGCTTCCTCGATATCGACCTGCTGTCGGTGTTCCCGGACGTGGTCAACGAAATCGTCTGCACCAGCATCTACGCCGGTGAGCAGGAAGGCGAAGTGCGCTTCGAACGCCACGATGGTG